>CAZUFQ010000155.1:5675-10575 GCA_964618735.1 uncultured Enterobacteriaceae bacterium | reverse complement strand
CATAGCGTAATACCCCTCAAGTGCAAACTTGCGACAGATCCAGCATTAGTCCAAGATCTCAACTGTGGGCCTGGTCACCGACCATAAGCAGTGTGTCCCGGGAAATCCTTTCAGCTCACAGGCGGGATGCGCGGTCCAGCGCAGGAGTTTATCGGTCTCGGCTTTCTCTTCATCGACATCAGCCTTGGCCCGCGCGCTCGTCCAGATCTCGGGGCCCTTCGCCATGCTCACCACGCGGGCGGCATAGTTGGCCGTCAGCCCAAACGCCTCTTCTTCTTGAATGTGTACCGGTCCCACATGAATGCCCGCCCGGATCTGCACGCGGCCGTCTCCGGTATCCGCTTGCAACTCTAAGGCGAAATGCAGCGCCTCCCCTGCCGTGCGGAACGCTACCATAAAGGCGTCGCCGATGGCGCTAATTTCATGACCCTCGTACTGCTCGATGAGCCGTCGGCCATGGCGGAAATGGCTATGCACGAGCTCCGTGAAGAGCTCGTTCCCCAGCTCATGCCCGAGCGCCGTGGAACCGATAATGTCGGTGAACACCAGAGCGACGGTGGTCTTTACCGAACCTGCCCACTTCTTAAAGCCGCGCATGCGCAGCTCGGCCACGGCTGAGACAAACCCCGCATCCAGATCCCGCTGCGTATCGGCGGCACGATCCATCTCCGGCACCCGCGAGGGACGTGCGGCAGCCAGCCGTTCCTCGCGGTCGAGGAGGGCGACCCGTTCCCCGCACACATTACAGTCGATCCACTGAAACCCGCGCTCGCGCCGCCGCCGCACTTGGACCTCGGTCACCGGCGTCGCACACTCCGGGTTCGGACAGACAAAGACCCGCCGGCGGGAGATGCTCTCCGGTACGGCCCGCCGCACGAGATGCGCAGACACATATTCTTCGAATTGAAAACGTGTTTCTTCACTCGCCGCCGTGTCGAAGAATAAGGTCAACTCGCCCCGTCCTTCCTCGAGCTCGCGTAACCACAGGCCACAGCGGCCGCCGACCCGCGCGCTAAAGGTCGTCGCATTCTTCCACATCTCGTGTTTGGCAAAGATGCCGCTGCGCGACAAGCGGACCGCCAGGGTACTATACGTGCTCAAGACGGCTCCATCAAACCGAAACACCACGGTCTTGCCTTCTGGGTCCGGTGCGTCTGGCCATTCGCGGGTAAACTGTGAAGGAAAGATCAAATGCTGCCCATCATCCGCCGGTTCCCGCAAGGCTAATTCATGGCGCAACAGTTCTTCTACCGTCGCAATGAGCAGCAGGCGCTCTTGGGCTTTGTTGGACAGGCGTTCGTCCTGGGGCATGCGAAAGCGTCCCGCTACCGCATCCTCTTCTGCCAGGCGTCCCAAGCCATCGGGCTCCGCCTTCGCTGCGTTCACCATCGCCGACGCATAAGCATCCAGCAGTTCCGGCTGCAGCAACACGAGATTCCCAAAACTCAGGCGGCGAATCAGGCCTCGCGCTTCCACCAGACTGATGCACGTCTCGAATTGGGCGCGTAAGTCTTCGGTGTCCGTCATCGCTTCAGCGGTGCGGAGAAAGGCCCGAAACAGATCGTCGCTCGTGGATAGCAACCGGCGCGAGGCTTTCTCGTCCAGCAAGAAGGTTTTGATATGCTGGAACAACGTCGTCGACGTTACTCTGGGCATTGCCTGCCACTCGATGCCTGCACGGATGGCGTCCGCCAGCGCCGCGATCTGCCAGCCTTCCTTAGCACTGGTCTCGAAGTAGCCGTCAAAGCCCAACTCCCGTACAAGCGCCTCGATGCGTGCGACGCTGGCGCTAATCCCACCCCGGTCGGCGCGGGCTGCCACCAGAAACTTCTTGAGGGGGATGGGCACAGCGCCGGGAAGGCGTTGCGCCTGCCGTTGGGCCCGCTCCCAATGACGCACCCCCGCAAAGGGATCAGTCTCACTGCGGGCGTCAAAGACGACTAACACTACGGACACTTCATGCAAGTGCAATTGATGAATCAGGCGGTAGCCAGGCTGGCCGGCAAGGTCCCACAGCAAGGTCTCTCGCGTCTCTTTGCGCCCACTGCCAATGTCGATGTCCTGGCTTTCGAAGGTCCAGATGTGCCGTCCATGGGTCGACAGCGTCGGCACGAACGGCTGGCCGGTCAACACCAACCCCAGTCCAGATTTGCCTACGCCACTATCGCCGACCAGCACGACCTTGGCGTTGGTATAGTAGACCGTCTGCTCAGATGGGGGGACCCCAAGCAGCACATGTGGATCAAACTCCCAAACGCGGATCGCTCGGTCCTCATAGCCCACACTGCGCACCCAGATCCCCTCATCCAATGTGGCCAGCAACGGCGCTTGTGGATGGAACGTCAGCCCGGACAGCCCGCGGGTCGATCCGGGTTCATCCAGACGCGCGACCATCTCCCAGGTATCCGTGCGCCAAAGCCGGACGGTATTGTCACGGGACTTTGACGCGAGAAAGCGCCCATCGGCCGAGAAGGATACACTCACCACTGACCCCGTGTGTCCTTCAAGCACCTGCACCTCGTGACCGGTCTCCGCCTCCCACAGGCGAATGCTGGCCTCATGGGATCCGGAGGCCAAGAGCGACCCACTAGGCGCCCATGCCACGCTCAACACCGCCCGGGAGTGCCCGCGTAGCGTGCGGACCAGTCGCCCAGTGGTGGAGTCCCAGAGCCGGATCGTCTCGTCATTCGCCGCCGACGCGAGCAGGCGCCCGTCTGGCGCCCACGCCACACAATTGATCGCGTTGGCATGCCCCGCCAGCGTCCCACGTCGTTGCCCGCTCTCGACCTCCCACAGCCGCACCGTGCGATCAGAGGAGCCGGACGCCAGCAGCTGCCCCTGCGGGGCCCATGCGACACTGAAGACCGTACCCGAGTGTCCGGTCAGCGTCCGGTGCAGGCGTCCGGTGTCGCTGTCCCACACTTTGATCGTCTTATCCCACGATCCCGAGGCCAGCAGCCGCCCATGCGGGGCCCACGCCACACTATGGATATTGAGCGCATGCCCTTCCAGTGTGTAGCGCAGTTCGCCCCCGTGCGTATCCCACAATTTGACCGTTCGGTCGAACGAGGCTGAAGCCAGGAGACTCCCGTCTGGCGACCACGCCAGGCGCGAAATAAAATTCGTATGTCCTCGCAACGTCTGCCGGAGGGTCAGTCCAGTGGGAATTGTCCCTGGTGTCGAGAGCCCTGGCCTCTGCGATTTCTGTCCCCGTCGCCCCTTTGTACTCACGGTGCTCTTGGAATCTCCCTTGTGGTTGAGAGCAGTGTCCTTGTACGAATGGTTCCCTGCCAAGCAAGACATATCCCGCACTGCCGGTCAGGTCTGCTGTGGTCTTCGTTTCCAAGAGGGAATCAGCTTTGTCCCCCTCTGTGGGAACACAACGACTGCCGCATGACCGCGCACCAGCACGATATAGTGTCCCCGCATACGCTCCTTTCTGCAAAACCTTACGATAAATTCTTGACCCCCACAACACAAAGTAGCGTCCCGCCCAGGGCAAACGCATGTAAAGAAAAGCAAAGTCGCGAGTCGAGAGCGACCAGACAAAGCAACCGAGGGGGGATAAACTCTAGCCCTGGGCAATGGGAGCCCCTTGAAGGGAGGACCCCGACGATGGCCGAGGACCTGAGCGTGCGCATCAGCGAGTATTTTGCCGACCTCACCAACCCGCGGGTGGAGCGGGGCAAGCGTCACGCCTTGCTGGATATTTTGGTGATTGCGCTCTGCGCGGTGATTTGTGGGGCGGACAGCTGGGTGGAGAGGGAAGCCTATGGCAAAGCCAAGGAGGAGTGGCTGCGGGAGTTTTTGGCGCTGCCCAACGGGATTCCGACCCATGACACCTTTGCGCGGGTGCTGGCGCGGCTAGATCCGGGGGAATTACAGGGGTGTTTTTTGCGGTGGATTCGGGCGCTCAGTGACGTGACGGCAGGAGCGGTGATTGCGATAGACGGGAAGACGTTGTGCCGCTCCTTTGATCGAGCCAGTGGGAAGGGAGCGATTACGCTGGTGAGCGCTTGGGCCACAGCCAATCAGCTGGTGTTAGGGCAAGAGAAGGTAGACGCGAAATCGAACGAGATCACCGCCATTCCTGGACTCCTCAACCTCTTAGCGGTGGAAGGGTGTTTAGTGACGATTGATGCGATGGGCTGTCAGCGGGAGATTGCCCAGCGCATCGTCGACAAGGAGGCGGACTATGTGCTGGCCCTCAAGGGGAATCAGGGGACGCTCTATGAGGAAGTGGACAGCTTTTTGCGCTGGGCGCATGCACGGGATTTTGCTCAGGTGGCCCATACGACATACCGTACAGTGGAGAAAGATCATGGACGGATTGAGGAGCGGCGGTACTGGCTGGTGAGCGAGGTCGCCTGGTTAGTGCCGACCGCCCACTGGCCGGGGTTACAAAGCCTTGGGCTGGTAGAGGCCACGCGCACGGTGGGGGAGAAGACCACGGTGGAGCACCGCTACTATCTGACGAGTCTAGCGAGCGACGTGCAGCGGTTTGGCCAAGCGGTGCGTGGCCACTGGGGCATTGAGAATGGACTCCACTGGGTATTGGACGTCGTCTTTCAGGAAGATCAGAGTCGTCTACGCCGCGATTATGCGGCCGAGAACTTTGCGGTCTTGCGCCATTTGGCGTTGAGCTTGCTGCGCCAGGAGAGGAGCTGTCGCATGGGGATTAAAGCCAAACGGCTCAAAGCTGGCTGGGACAATGAGTATCTCACGAAAGTGCTGTTTGTTTAACATGCGTTTGCCCTGCTCCCCCTCTGAGCGGTTACGCCATCCTGTGCTTGTCCTACAATACTAAACGCATTCCTGGAGAACCCTCTTCGTTTTTGTCTCCCCTGCAGTGAACAATTGTTCCTTCCTTTGTTACGCCTCTCTAAGCAGAACAACCCAC
>CAZUFQ010000155.1:0-5575 GCA_964618735.1 uncultured Enterobacteriaceae bacterium | reverse complement strand
TGCAGTGAACAATTGTTCCTTCCTTTGTTACGCCTCTCTAAGCAGAACAACCCACACGCAGGAAGAAACAAGGAGCATAACCCAGGAACACCACGAACATTTTAAGAGTACGCCCCGCGGATGCGTTTCCCTGCGTCCAGTCTTCAACCTGGGAACGGCTGATGCGTCGCGTCAACAAACAAACACTCTGTGAGATGGCTTTTGTCGCCGTGACCGTCGGCATGGCCACGTTCCTCTCCTACATCTGTTACCACGCCCTGCAAAACTACGGGGCGCTGTGAGCACAGAGGGAAACGCGTACACACGTTGCGTCTTGGCCTCGCCGACCACAGGAGAAGTCACCATACAGACACAGGCAGGATCACTCACTTCGCTCACTGACACCTCGCTGACCGACGTCATTCTCGCGCTCTGCGCGAGCGGACACTTCGGCGTACGGGAAGCGATCGCGGCAACCCTAAGGCAGGAGTCTCGTCGGACGGGTCCTGATCCCTCCGATGCTTCGCCGAGAAGAGAATGCGACCCGGAATCCAGTGCCGCCCGTCCCGGATTCCGGCTTGCGCCGGTCGGAGACCTCATCACTCACAACCAACCGCTCGCAACTATGGGCGTAAACGAAAGGAGCACCACGACAGAAGCGACGAATAAGATGGCTCGATGGCAAAGGCGTAGATGGAACACTCACTTGAACCTTTAAACTCTCAGAAAGGAGAACAGACCGATGACAACGAATTTTAAAAAGGCTTTGCGCACGACGGTGGCGACGCTGGGGCTCGGCATGCTCCTGCTCGGCAGTACCCCTAGCTGGGCGGCGGACATGTGTTTTCTTGACCAGACCTACGGTAATATACTAGTGGGGAACAACTTCTCGTTTCCCGCCGCCGGCACGTGCAAGGCGTTCAACGGCTACTCGTTGAGCGACAGCGGCTGTGCCGTCACTGGCACTGCCTGTGGGACTGCTGCGGAAATTCGTTTTACCCTGCCGTATTCCTGTAATGGCCCCACTGGCTTCGGCATCTTCGGTACATCTTCGTTTCACATTGATCGTCTCAATGCTGATCTCGACCGAGCTGGTGCGGGCTACTTCTACCAGCAGTTCCCGTCCGGGGCCTCGGGGTACTTTTCGTACGAAAACAAGCGGATTCCCTGCCCCTCCCCTCATGCTCCGCAGTAAAAGCACTCCAGCGGTTTCCGGTTAAGTGGACCGAGAAGCCACCCTCACCCGCACGCGCTCCGCGCGTGCCGCCCTCTCCCTGCAAGAGCTTTGCCTAAAAACTCGGGCTCCTACACAAGATGTAGGACTCTCGCATTACACACCCCGCAACCGGCGGTAACCGTTTTGACATTTTGGGCAAAGCTTCCTGCAAGGGAGAAGATGAGGGTCAACAAAGTCCCTGCACGACCTCACATGAGGGTGCTCGGGCTACCTGCGGAGGACATCCCGTGTTCCATTGCGGAAAGACAAAAACCCTCTCGAGCCGATGTCCCACCCTAGCCGGTCAAAATGGTAGGGCAACATCTCCCCATCACTGGAATGTCCGATAAGGCCTCTTTACAAAAAAACGGAGACACGAGTGACAACAGCGAAGATGATCACTCTTTGCGATCTCTCTTCTGCTGTCTGCTTGCTTCCCTGCTGGCCCCGTGGGGGGTAGGAACAACGTTGCATCTGTATGCTAAACGGAGTCCCAGTGCTCGCTCTCACCCTCTTACTGTCTTCGCGCATCTTAAGCACTAACAACAAGAGTTTGCGAAATTGTCTGGTGCTTTGGACAAATTGCGCAAGATAACATGTCACTATACGTGACTTTACGAGAGCTGCCTCAGGCGGCATCCTTGAGTTGGGTGCCGAGAACGTCCATTGCTACCATTATCGCTCGTGTTGTCTCGTGCACCCCTATCGACCGATGCAAACATCGGAGCACGAGAAGGTTCGCACCGTGATTGCGGCTATTGTAGTTTTGGGGACTCAACTCAAGAAAACAGCATGAAGGATTGATAATACTCACTTACAGTGAATCTTCTCATCCTGCTCTATCCGGTCTGGAGCACCACACAACTTCACAAACTCGGGGAGCGGTTGTTCCTCGTGCGCAACGAACACGGACTCACTTGGGGGCACGTGGCGCAATTGCTCGACGTCGAGACCCACGCGATAGCTGGCCTAGGAACAGGGCTTTCCCGTCCCGCATCATGTCCTAGCGGCGTTCTCCAACGTGTTTGCCGTGCAGTGGGACTGGCTCTTCCTGGGCGTGGGGCAACGATATACATCTGCCCCCTCTCTGCTACCGATACGTGCTTCCTGTGAGGAAGGCCCTGAAAGCTCTTTGTCAATCGCTATGAGTTTGGCAATCTCGTCTAAACACCCCATAACAATTTAGAAACACTACCAATTTACACCTTGGGCAACCTGAACCGCACTTGCATGCGCGGGACGACGCGCATCGTAGCGTGAATCAAGCGCTCAGGGTCTTCCCCTGCTGCCATCAACTCTCGCAGCCGCGCAAAATCACGGAAGTCGAGCACGTCGCCAGTGTCGCCCGCCGAGTCGATGGCGCCGGCGACGCTAGCGAGAATGTTCCTATAGTCGTGCAGCACTGCGCCAGGATCTAGTAGCTCATCTGGCCGATACTGGCCGACTACCGCCGCATATGAGCTGAGCGTCGCGATGAGCAGGTCGAGCCGCTCAAGTCCGACACTAGCCGCCACAGTCGAGAAAAGGAGGCGGCCCTGCAGATCGCGCGGCATGGACTGGCCGCGGGTCGATAGAGAGTTCAGGTAGTCGAAGATGAAGAACGCATTCTCGCCAACAGTGCGTCTCCGCTGGCCTTGAATCCACAAGCAGGTTGGAGGCGATGGCAGTGCGACACCCGGCGGAACCGGACGCGGCTTTGCCGCGCGCATCCGTCCGTAGGCGTTGTCGTCCAACGTCTGCGCTGTAGCGCTACCAGCATTCGCGGGTGCGTTCTCCGGATTCGAGAAGAAGGTGTCATTCAACCGGTCGTGTTTCCGGAGCATGGCAAGTTCAGCGTCAAGGCCCGAACCAGGAATGGCATTCCTCACTACTATGTATGACGCGGTCCGCACGAGAGATTCGACGGCCCGTTCCCACGTGTCGTCCAGATCGATGGCGAAGGTTGTTGTCGCTGCGTTCTCCGCGCCCGCGAACACTCCAACGAGTGATTCGGAGGTCGCTGGGTTGCGCACGATCACCGTAGGGACCGGTGCAATCGCCACGGCCAGATCGAAACGCGCCTGATATTCCTCAAGGTCCGCTTCGTAGCCGTACCTGCCGGTTGCATCGTAGGTCTCTTTCTGCGAGAACCCGCGGAGGAAGAGCACGAAGGAACAGCGTCCCGCGGCGATGTCCTCCATGAGCGCGCTGGTGCGCACGGCGTTATCGTACTTGTCCGTGAGCGTTTCGAGCATGAGCGCGAAGCGGTTCTTCCGATCCCGCTCGAGTTTCTGGCGTGCTTGCGGGTCGCTCAGAACGAGCGCGCCCGGGTCGACTATGCCCCCATCGGGGGTGTTCGCGAGCAAGTCAAGGACAACGAGCGCGTCCTGTTCTGCCTCACCTACGAGGTCGTTGAGCAGCGATGGTACGAAATAGTCCATGAGGTTTCTCTTATGTGTATTGAGGCTGTTTCAAACTGCTCATGCAATAATCTCTTTGGCCAGCTGGCGGTGTTGCGACACCCGGCATCCTGGGTCAAGTTCGGGCGCTACCACTATGCTCCCTTCATACCCACAGAACGAATAACCACCCAACTATATGATACTATTCCAATCGATAGCAGCTGTCCAGCCGTACTGGGTGCATACCAAGATTCTGGCAGGAGCGTGAAAAACCAGCTAAGGCAACCAAAGAGAGGTGTGTGGAAGGGAGGAGATACGCTGCGACGGAGGGAGAAGACGATCGTTGAACCGGGGAAGGGAGCCTATGAGCTCATTGAAGGGCAGGGTACTGTACCAGTTTAGTTGATGTGCCTTAGTTTAGACAGCCAGACCGAACTCAAAGCGGTTAATGAATAGGCCGATGAGGAGATCATGCATGTGGATGGATTTTGAGAAACAAACACTTCTCCGCACCAACCGTTTGATCCGAGTCCGCAGCGTCAAATGTTTGCGCTCCAGCTGTTGCGTCCTCCGCTTGCCGACGACATGCTGGTGTGGATCCAGGTGTCGGTAATAGGCACCCGGTAGTGTATCAGTTTTGGTTGATGGGCATCCCGAACCCATTGGGATTTGCGTAGTATAGGGAGGGGATCAACCAAATTAATACAGCACCTGATAAGAGAGTTGCCTTCTTCTATTGGAAGACAGAGGAAGGCCACCGAGGGGAAGAGGGGACGAAGAGAGCGATACCTCAGGGCCTGTTGTCACGTAGGAACAATGACAAGGTGATATCTCCCATAGCGACTGATAACCGTGTATATGATAACGGATTGATGTGTTGTTTAGTCAAAGCATTCAGGTTGTGGAATCGTAGCGGAGGGGTCGTCGCGTTCGATCTTGCATAGACATGAAGGTCCATTTCATCTGTAAAAGTTAGAATGTCATCTAACAGTATGGTAAGTCTTCGTTGTCTAACGGCCCGGAAGGGCAGAAAGAGGCAACGAAATGAATACGGCGCAGAAAGTAATCAAGGTCAAGGTAGGCTTGTTGGAGTTAGCCAAGCAATTGGGGAATGTGTCCCAGGCTGGGAAAGTGAGGGGGTATAGGCGCGACAGTTTCTAGCGCTTTAAAGAGCTGTGCGACGACGGCGGCGAAGCGGCCTTGCAGGAGTTGAAGCGGCGCAAACCGCATATTAAAAATCGTGTCGCTCCCGACGTGGAAGAGGCAGTCTGGGGGATTGTGTTAGAACAACCCGCCTGGGGCCAGCTGCGGGCGGCCACTGAGTTGGCCACACGCGGGATTCCCATCTCGGCGGCAGGGGTGCGATGTGTCTGGGAACGGAATGGCTCTGGGAACGAAATGGCTTGAAAAACCTCAACAAGCGCCTGCGGGCGCTAGAGGCCCAGGTCGCCCGGGAGAGTCCTATCCTGATCGAGGTGCAGCTGGCGGCGGTAGAGAAGGCGAAGGTGGACAAAGAAGCCCAGGGCGAGATTGAGAGTGAATGTCCGGGCTATTGTGGAGCCCAGGATACGTGCTATGTGGGCACGTTAAAGGGCGTGGGCCGCCTCGATCAACAGACCTTCGTCGATACCTACTCCCAAGTGGCCTTCGCCAAGCTCTACGACCACAAGACGGCGCTGACGACCGCGGATCAGCTCACTGACCAGGTCGTGCCCTTTTTTGATGCCCAGGAGGTGCCGTTGAGTCGGATTCTTACGGATCGGGGCACGGAATACTGCGGCAGTCCCGATAGCCATGAGTATGAGTTGTACTTAGCGATCGAAAACATCGATCATACCCGCCCCAAGGTCAAGAGTCCGCAAACGAACGGGATAGTCGAACGGCGGCAGAAGACGATACTCGATGAGTTCTATCGCATTACGTTTCGGAAGAAGATTTACCCCTCGTTGGCGGAGCTCCAAACGGACTTAGACGAATGGAGACGTAACTATAACCAAAA
>CAZUFQ010000154.1:0-10582 GCA_964618735.1 uncultured Enterobacteriaceae bacterium | reverse complement strand
GCCACGCTCGTACAGCTTGAGAAAGATCCACTGCGTCCAGCGATAATAGTCAGGATCACAGGTTGAGATTTCTCGATCCCAATCGTACGAAAAGCCAAGAGCCTGAATTTGGCGGCGGAAGGTGGCAATATTGCGGGCAGTCGTGTCGCGAGGATGAGTGCCGGTTTCGATAGCGTATTGCTCAGCAGGTAAACCGAACGCGTCCCATCCCATAGGATGAAGGACATTGTAGCCGCACATCCGCTTGTAGCGCGCAAGAATGTCCGTCGCCGTATAACCTTCAGGATGCCCCACATGCAACCCTGCCGCGCTCGGATAGGGAAACATGTCAAGGATGTAGTATTTGGGCTTTTGCGGATCGACTTCCGCGCGAAAGGTCTTGTGTTCGAGCCAGAAGCGCCGCCACTTCGGTTCGATCTCTTGAGGTCGGTAACGAGAGCGTACGCTTTGGGTTTCGACTCTCTCTCCGGTGTTACTCTGCGGTTGGCTCATGCGGTCGTGCTTTCTTTCCTATGACGGTCGCAATGTGATCGAGAATGCCGTTGATGAATGTCGGCGCCTCGTCGCTGCAATACCGCCGTGAAATTTCTATCGCTTCATTAATTGTCACGCTAGGCGAGAGCTGCGGGTAGGCAAGCAACTCATAGGCCCCTAACCGCAAGAGGTTCAAATCAACTCGGGGCAGTCGACCTAACCGCCAGTTCTCCGCCGCGTCGGAGATGAGTTTGTCAACACGTTCCCGCTCTCGCCACGTTCCCTCGACCAACTCATTGGTAAACTCACGCGCAGTGACATGCGGCTCGAAGTTCGCCCAGAAGATCCCTAACGCGTGACGCGGCTCACCGCCAAACATATCTAGTAAGTACAACACTTGCAGAGCGAACTCTCGCCCTTGTCGTCGTGATAATTTTGCTGCCATGATACTACACACCGCAGAAAAAGCGGGGTCCTTTTCGCGTTTCACTCTGCTAATGATTTTAGCGCATTGACCATTTCGATGGCGGCTAGCGCAACCTCAAATCCTTTATTCCCAGCCTTCGCTCCCGCCCGGTCCAGCGCTTGCTCGACAGTATCCGTGGTTAACACGCCAAATGTGACCGGTAAGCCATGTGTCATCATCACTTCTCTGATGCCCTGCGTCATCGCCGCTGATACATAATCGAAGTGCGGCGTATCGCCTTTGATAACGGCGCCGAGACACACCACCGCGTCATAGCGTCCGCTCGCCGCCATTTTCTTGGCAAAGAGCGGAATGTCAAAGGCGCCGGGCGTCTGCACGACATCGATATCGTCCTCTCGAACGCCGTGACGATAGAGCGCATCAATAGCGCCGGCTTGCAACCGTTCGGTCACAAGGTTATTGAACTGCGAGACCACGAGACCAAACCGAAGGCCCGTCGCATCAAGCTTGCCGCGAATCACCCGCACCATGTTCTTCTTCACCTCACAACAAGGGTTTCAGCTCGGTGAACAAATGGCCGAGCTTCTCTTTTTTGACACGTAAATATTGAATATTCCCCTCGTGAGGAGGAATTTCAATCGGCTTTCGTTCCGCCACTTTCACCCCGTAGGCTTCCAGACCACTAATCTTTTGCGGGTTATTGGTCAACAAACGCACCTTGGAAACACGCAGATCGCGCAGGATTTGCGCACCGATCCCATAGTCACGCAAGTCTTCTTTAAATCCCAGATGGAGATTGGCCTCTACCGTATCGAGCCCTTCATCTTGTAACGCATAAGCGCGGATTTTATTCGCCAACCCAATGCCACGTCCTTCTTGATTGAGATAAATCAAGACGCCCTTGCCTTCTTCTGCTATTAATTCCATGGCGTGTTTCAATTGGTCGCCACAGTCACAACGTTCGGAGCCAAACACGTCGCCGGTGAGACACTGCGAGTGCAGCCGGACTGTCACGATATCGCGCACCCCGATGCGTCCTTTCACCAAAGCGATATGCTCGTGATTATCCACGTCTGTTCTATAAGTGATAGCGTGGAATTTTCCACCAAAAGGGCTCACAATATCTCCCTCACTGACGCGATGGACAAGGGTTTCCGTGCGTAGTCGGTGTGTCATCACATCGGAGAGGCAGACGATCTTGAGGTTATGTTCACGCGCCAGTTCGTCGAGATCCTCAAGCTGAGCCACGTCGCCATCATCTCGGAGAATCGTGCATAACGCCGCTGCTGGTTTGAGTCCAGCGAGTCGAGTCAGATCGACTGCGCCCTCGGATAACCCAGAGCGCGCCAACACGCCGCCCCGATGGGCAACAACGGGATGAATGTGCCCCGGCATGACAATGTCGTCAGGGCCAACGTCATCACGTGCAGCAACGGTGATGGTGACGGCGCGATCATAGGCGGAAATGCCGGTCGTGACCCCACGACGGGCTTCGATAGAAGCGCCAAACACACGCTGATGCGGAGGCAAGTGACCGTGGCCAAGGAGCGGCACTCCCAGTTCTCGCAGCTTCTCTTCGGTCATGGCGAGGCAAACAAGACCACGACCATGAGTCGCCATGAAGTTCACGCTTGAAGGCGTGGTCAGCTCAGCGGCCTGACATAAATCCGCTTCGCCTTGCTCGCTTTGGTCATCCACAAGAATGACCATTTTTCCTTCCCGTAGCTCTTGTAGAGCATCCTCAACGGGGGCTCCTGCGGTTGGCATGATTATTCTCTTTCCCTCTTATATATCCAGTCACCAGAATATCGTCTCTGAACCGATGCAGCTCTATTGTATGAAGTTTCAGCCCAGCGGCAACCCGGTCTATCCCAAGGGAGCCGATCATGGGTCGCCCATCTCCCCCTAGTAATTTTGGTCCATAAAAGAAAAATACCTTATCAACGACGCGTTCTTGCAACGCCGCAGCCGCTACTTGGCCGCCTCCTTCAATAAGTACAGACTTCAGCCCGCGTTGCCCGAGTTCCTGCAACAGCGATACTAACCGTACCCGACCTTGCTCGCCAGGTAAACAGAAGACCTCAACGCCCCGCTCTTCCAGCTCTTTGCGTTTACGGCTCTGCGCCTGATCTTCCGTCGTCACTATCAGCGTTTTTGCGGTCGAGTCCTGAGTACAAATGCGAGCGCTAGGGTTAATTGAAAGCCGACCATCGAGCACGATACGTAATGGGTCTCGCCCACCTCGTATACGGCAAGTCAACTGGGGATCATCTGTACGTACAGTTTCCGCTCCGACAATAATAGCGTCCATGCGGTTCCGCAGCTCATGCACGAGATGACGGGACAAATCGTTACTGATCCATTGTGAGTCGCCGCTCGCCGCCGCGATCCGTCCGTCTAGCGACGCCGCGAGTTTGAGGGTCACCATTGGCCTACCAATTTGGATCAATGTCGTAAAATCTTCATTGAGCCGCTCACAGCGTTCGCGTAAGACTCCGGTTTTGACTTCGATCCCGGCGCGACGAAGACGGCGAATGCCGCGCCCTTGCACCAGAGGATTTGGATCAAGCATGCCGACCACAACCCGTTTTAGTCCAGCAGAAACCACGGCGTCGGCACACGGCGGCGTACGACCATGGTGAGAACATGGTTCAAGGGTCACGTATAATGTCGCCCCTTTCACCGCCCCTCGGACACGTTTCAGAGCTTCACAATCCGCACGCCGAAATCCAGAACGGCGATGAAACCCTTGCCCAAGCCCATTCTCAACCCGAACAATAATCGCGCCGACAGCAGGGTTAGGGCTAGTGCGACCTAATCCTTTCGCCGCCAAATCCAACGCACGCTGCATAAAGGTTGCGTCACGATCTTGGGCAGTCATAATTGCTCATCGCGAGCGACGACGGGCGCGGGGACGAAGGCTGCGGTCTTCTCCACTGCTCCGCTCGTCAATCAATTCTTTTAGTTCTTGCATAAACGCATCAAGGTCTTGGAATGATCGATACACTGAGGCAAAGCGCACATACGCAACTTTGTCGAGATCATAAAGCTGGCGCATCACTTCTTCGCCAATGGTTGCACTCGGTACTTCTTTATCACCAAGATTTTGTAGAGATCGTTCAATGCGATCGGCCACCTCTTCAAGAGTAGCAATGCTAATCGGCCGTTTCTCACTCGCTTTTTTCAGTCCGGCGAGCACTTTGAGACGATCATAGGTCTCTCGGCGTCCATCTTTTTTCACAACGAGCGGGAGGATTTCTTCCACTCGCTCATACGTAGTGAAGCGCCGCTCGCATTGGGCGCATTCACGCCGCCGGCGCGTGACGTCTCCGTCGCGACTCAGGCGCGAATCAATCACACGATTCTCTACATGTGAACAGAAAGGGCACCGCATAGGTTAGGAATAAAGGCTGATGGTGAAGTCCTTGCCCCTCTACTTCACCTCGCCTTATAAGCGTCACATCGTTTTCGTTATGATCGCGCGAGAGGAAACTGTCGACACAAATCTCGTACTTCATCCCCAATCGCCGCTAACGCCTTCTCATCTCCTACGTGTTGCAGTGCTCGGGCAATCAAGTCTGCGACCGTTGTCATCTCCGGTTCTTTCATACCGCGACTCGTCACTGCCGGCGTGCCGATCCGCACCCCGCTTGTCACAAAAGGAGAGCGGGTATCAAAGGGAATTGCATTTTTATTCACAGTGATACGCGCCTTGTCGAGCGTCTCTTGCGCCACTTTTCCAGTAAGTTCAGTCTCTCGTAAATCCATCAACATCAGATGATTATCGGTTCCGCCAGACACAAGACGAAACCCGTGTTTGAGTAAGCCGGCAGACAATGCCTTGGCGTTTGCCAAGATTTGCTGCTGGTACACTTTGAATTCCGGGCTCAGCGCTTCTTTGAACGCTACCGCTTTGGCGGCAATGACATGCATCAGGGGTCCGCCTTGATTACCAGGGAAAACAGAAGAATCCACGCTTTTGGCGAAATCACGCTTGCACAGGATCATGCCGCCCCGTGGTCCACGTAAAGTTTTATGCGTCGTGGTAGTGACGATTTCAGCATATGGTACTGGAGACGGGTGCAATCCAGCAGCGACGAGACCGGCAAAATGAGCAATATCAACCATCACCAGAGCGCCAACTTCATCAGCGATCTTACGGAATGGCGCCGGGTCGATCTGGCGCGGATACGCGCTATGACCGGCGACGATCATCTTAGGCCGATGTTGCCGCGCAAGCACCGCCACTTCATCATAGTCAACGCGCTGATCAGACTCCCGCACCCCATACGGAATGACGCGAAAAAATTTGCCGGAAAAATTGACCGGACTGCCATGCGTGAGATGTCCGCCGTGGGAGAGGTTCATGCTCAGAATTGTGTCGCCAGGTTGTAACTGCGAGAAATACGCGGCCATATTGGCCTGAGCACCGGAGTGCGGTTGTACGTTGGCATGCTCGGCGCCAAAGATTTCCTTGGCTCGATCAATGGCAAGTTGCTCAACAATATCTACATATTCACACCCGCCATAATATCGTTTCCCAGGGTATCCTTCTGCATATTTGTTTGTCAGCACTGATCCTTGGGCGTCGAGCACTGCTTGACTCACCACGTTTTCCGAAGCGATAAGTTCAAGATTGTGCTCTTGTCTTTCAATTTCTTTTTGGATGGCGGCGTAAATCTCGGGATCACGCTGGGCGAGCGCACTAGGCATGAAATGTCTCCATAAGAAAGAAAACTCGGCAAGCAGGAGGATAGCTTACAAACAGCGAATCGCAGGACCCCGAACACGAAGCCGCTGCGATTCTCCAAGACGGAATGAAGAACGCCAATATAGATACAGACAAATTATTTTTTATGACCGTCCATGTAGTTCAAGACGTCTTGAACCGTACGGATCTTCTCTGCGTCTTCGTCCGAGATCTCCATGTCGTACTCTTCTTCTAAGGCCATCACTAACTCAACCAAGTCCAAAGAATCAGCTCCCAGATCTTCGATGAACGACGCGCTCGGGGTCACTTCCTCTTCACTCACCCCAAGTTGTTCACAAATGATCTCTTTTACGCGGGCCTCCGCCGACGCTGCCATACTCGTGTGCTCCTCTCTCATGCATCCAAGCTCAACTTCATCCTCTACCGATGTAGGACCTTTCTCGATGCGTCTTGCTTGTTACATGTACATACCGCCGTTAATGTTGATGGTCTGTCCCGTGATATACCCAGCTAAAGGACTAGCAAGAAACGTCACCAGTTCGGCAACTTCAGCCGCTGTCCCCCATCGGTTAGCAGGAATAAGGCTCAGATATCCTGATTTGACCTGCTCTGGCAAGGACCCGGTCATATCGGTTTCGATAAATCCTGGGGCCACTGCATTCACTGTTATGGACCGTGACGCGAGCTCTTTCGCCATCGTTTTTGTGAACCCTATGATACCAGCTTTTGCCGTTGTGTACGCTGCCTGCCCAGCATTACCAGTCTGCGCCACCACGGAAGTGAGATTGATGATCCTCCCACCCTTTTGCTTGAGCATCAATCGTACCACGGCTTTTGTGCAGAGAAAGACGCCCTTCAAATTTACGTCAATGACGCGATCCCACTCTTCCTCTTTGAGACGCAGTAACAAATTATCGAGAGCCAAGCCCGCATTATTGACCAAAATATCGATCCGGCCATGCCGCTCGACAACAGCCTGTATCGCTGTCGTCACTTCGGCGCCATCAACAACGTTGAAACGACATAGCTCTGCTTGCCCGCCTTTGGCTAAAATAGCGGCGCGAGTTTCTTCCGCCGCTGCCTGCTGTTGTACATAGTTGATTAACACTAGCGCATGTTCGTCAGCAAGTCGCTCCGCAATGGCGCGCCCAATACCGCGCGACGCGCCAGTCACGAGCGCCACTTGTCCTTGCAAACTATCGCTCACACTATGACTCCCTTTGCCTCAGCAAGATTAGAGGGGTCTCCAAAGGAAGCACAAGGTAATGCCGAGACGATACGCTTGAGCAATCCAGCAAGCACTTTTCCTGGCCCAATCTCAACTGTCGCCTCACAGCCAAGGATCGACAGTTTTTCCATACTTTCTTCCCAGCGTACTGGAGCTGTGACCTGCTGCACGAGCAGTTCTTTGACGCGCGCAGCATCGGTATTCACTTCCGCGGTAACATTGGTGATCACGCCGACGTTGAGCGGAGCAACCGCAACCGCTTCCAGCACTCGCGCGAGTCCCTCAGCTACAGGCATCATCAGCGGACAATGGAAGGGCGCGCTCACCGCGAGCTCGACGGCGCGTTTGGCCCCGCGACTTTTTGCGACGGTAATGGCCCGACGAACCGCTTCTGTGTGTCCCGCTACAACAACTTGCCCGCCCCCGTTCAAGTTTGCCGGGGTCACAACTTGTCCTTGTGCGGCCTCTGTACAGACAAGGGACACATCCTCAGCGGACAGACCGAAGAGCGCCGCCATCGATCCTACACCCACCGGCACGGCTTCTTGCATCAGTCGTCCACGTTCGCGAACGACGCTCACTGCGTCCGACAACGTCAATGCGCCAACCGCAACAAGAGCCGAGTATTCGCCTAAACTATGCCCAGCAACATAAGCGGGCCGTGCTCCCGTTTCTTGTTCGAGTACACGGAGAGCCGCGATGCTCGTCGCCACAATGGCAGGTTGCGCGTTAGCCGTGAGCTTCAGTTCATCATCCGGACCTTCAAAGCAAAGCGTTGACAGCTTAACCCCCAACGCTTCGTCCGCTTCGGCAAACACTTGCGCGGCGATGGGAAACTGTTGAGCAAGCGTTTTTCCCATGCCGGCAGCTTGGGCCCCCTGTCCAGGGAAGAGAAAGGCCAGGGTGCGGCTCATGATGACTTCTCCTCTTCCGTCGTTGGCTCTTCAGTCGACGGATTTTCATGCGTTTCTCGAGAAGGGCGAAATCGTTCTCTGATCTGCGCCCAAAATTTACGACCTCGTTTCAACTCAGCCGGAGCCAGCGCCGCTTCAGGCAACGCGCGCAAACTCTCGACGATCTGGAGATTGACGCCGCCACGGACAGATTGGTCGGCGACGCGCACCGCATTTTTGATGGCTTTGGGAGAAGAAGAGCCGTGCGCGATAAAGGCAAGTCCATCTGTGCCGAGCAGCGGAGCACCTCCAACTTCAGACGGATCAAGCGCGGCGCGCAAAGCGCCAAAAGAACGGCGGATCAACAAATACGCTAGTTTATTCCGCCAACGCGCAGTAAAAACGGAACGTAAACGATCCTGCAGAAAATCAGAGAACCCTTCCATCGTCTTCAGCGCGACATTGCCAGTGAATCCGTCAGTAACAACCACATCAACTCTACCGTTGTTCAAGTCTCGTCCTTCGACGTAACCGATATAGTGCAGCGGCAATTTTTTCAATATTTCGTGCGCCGCCCGCGTGACCTCCGTGCCTTTCGAATCCTCCTCGCCATTACTCAAGACGCCCACCCGTGGGGCCTCGACGCCGCCAACGACCCGCGCATAGATCTCGCCCATCACCGCGAATTGGACGAGCTGGAGCGGTTTACAGTCGATGTTGGCGCCAACGTCAAGAAGATACGTATACCCATGGAGAGCAGGAATCGCCGTCACAATAGCAGGACGATCGACCCCAACAAGGTTGCCAAGCACAGTCACTGCTAGTGCAAGCATAGCGCCGGTGTTACCAGCACTGACCACCGCGCCAGCCTCGCCAGCCTTGACCGCTCGCATAGCAACTTGCAAGGAAGAATCAGGTTTACGCCGCAACGCTGCAATAGGGGACTCTCCCATTTCGACGTTCTCAGTGGCGTGGCGTACAGCCAACAGAGAAGATTCTTTTCCGCCGACGCGCCTCAACTCGTGGAAGATTTGCTCTTGGTCTCCTACCAGGAGAACAGCAATGCCGTACTCTTGCGTGGCAAGAAACGCCCCCTCAACTATTGCATGGGGAGCATGATCCCCCCCCATGGCGTCAACAGCAATATACATGATGAGGCGCTAGAATCCCTGTCAGGAAGGGGTACGAAAGGAATCACGAAAAGGCGTGAGTCGCATGCAAGTCCACACAGAATCGCGGCGGGTTATTCGGCTTCGCCAACTTCGATGACCTGCCGTCCTCGGTAATACCCACAACTCGTGCACACCCGATGCGGTAAGACCGGCTCGCCGCACTGAGAACATGTTGACCACTGCGGCGCGCGTAGCGCATCGTGAGAGCGCCGTTGATTACGTTTCGATTGAGATGTTTTTCGTTTTGGAAGTCCCATGAAAATCCCTTGCCATAACGTAGCTGATCAATAAAAGACAGGCAAACCCGGCGCGTCAGTGACGACGTTGCTTCGCCGCCGAAGACGCGCCTCGTAAAGCTGAGAGAATCGCCAAACGCGAATCTCTCGGCGTCGGCTGGCAGGTACACTCTTCGGTATTTCGGTTCGCTCCACACTGCGAGCAGAGTCCTTTACAATCTTCTCGGCACAGAGGCGGGATCGGTAACGCTAAAAGCGATTCCTCATACACGAGCGCCGATACATCAATGGTTTCTCCGCTATAAAAACTTGCGGACAACTCGTCGTAACTCAATTCAGTTTCCCGGCCAATAGGAGGGTGTGGAGTTAATACGACAGAAAATTCTCGAAACAGCCTCAGCGGATATTCTTCCAAGCAACGACCGCACTGACCAACAAGTTCACCTCGAATAGCACCGCTGAATAGGAGATCGTCTCCGGAGCGGAGGTGACGTAAGTCGATTTGTAACGGCGCATTTAGCCGATAATCAGCTTCGTCATCTTTCGTCAAGAGCTGATTCAGACCTTGAGGATTCTCAGTGAAATGGAGCTCTGTCAGCTCTGGTTTAATGTCTTCGATTGCAACCCGCACGATTCCGCCCTGCTTAAGTGCGGGGCATGATATTATGAAGCCGCAAAGAATGCAACGCAGTTTCTGACAAGAAGTGAGAGGAAAATACCCTTGACTCTTGACCCAAAGATGGAGATCAGCTACCAGCAGAATAAGATATGGCAAAAGAAGGCATTGAGGTTACGGGGACCGTGCTTGAAACGTTACCAAACGCAATGTTTCGAGTGCAGTTGGAGAACAAAGTCACTGTGCTAGCGCACGCTTCGGGAAAGATGCGCAAGTTCTATATCAAGATTCTTCCCGGCGACACAGTCACGGTAGAGCTGTCTCCTTACGATCTCACTCGCGGACGCATCACATTCCGGCACCGTTGAGCGGACGCCTGCGGCCTGCCGTCCTGCTTCCTCGGGAGAAGAATACAATGGCAGTCGTAGCTCTGACTCTTTTCATTCTGTGGATCTGGAGCTTGTGGCTGTTCGTGCTTGAACGAGGCAGACCGCTGGGCTTTCCATTGCGCGATCCGTTAGCACTTATGAGCGGAACGCTGCTGTTTGTCGTCCTGAGTCTCGCAAGTCTGCTTTTTCTTCAGCTCTTGTTCGGCCATTGAATTGAGCCGCTCATTCTCAAAAGAACGACGCGAAAATCGAGTCAGCAATCATTAATCCCTTTGAGGTAAGCGCAATGCGCTGTGGGTTTTCGGACAACAATCCTTCCGCCACCAAGTCACGGACGTGTGGGAATTCGTCCGCGAGATTAACGACAAACCTGGCCATAAAAGCATCAAATTCAAGCCCGGCAAGCTGGCGTAGGTGAAGAAAGCGCGCAGCACGG
>CAZUFQ010000153.1:0-10629 GCA_964618735.1 uncultured Enterobacteriaceae bacterium | reverse complement strand
GAGGCGACTGGTTGTTGACTGGTTTCCGAGGCCGCCCTAAGATTCGACACTCTCAATGAAAACGTCTATTTCTTCTATTTTTTCCGCTAGCATTACGGCAAAGCAACACTTCCTGCAAGAAAATGAAGCGTCTCTCGAACGGGTTATTCATACCCTTGTGCGCGCGTTCAGGGATGGGAAGAAGCTTCTGCTCTTCGGCAACGGCGGCAGCGCAGCTGACGCCCAACACATCGCTGCGGAATTCGTGAACCGCTACCTCATCGAACGTCCTCCACTGCCAGCCCTTGCGCTGACAACGGACAGTTCGGCTTTAACTTCTATTGCCAACGATTATGGCGCGGAGGAGGTGTTTGCCAAACAACTTCAGGCGCTGGGCAAAGCTGGGGATGTCGCGATCGCTATTTCTACGAGCGGCAATTCTCCCAACATTGTGCGCGGCTTGGAGATCTGTCGTGCATTAGGGATTCATACGGTGGGATTAACTGGCGGCTCTGGTGGGAAAATCGCAATGCTCGTGGACCATTTGTTATGCGTGTCTTCCACGACGGTGACTCCTCGTATCCAAGAAACCCATATCCTCGTTGGACACGTTATTTGTGAGATGGTTGACCAGCTGCTCTTTGGAGCGGAAGGCAATGGGCTGTGAAATTTCCTCCACTCGATCCAGCGGCGGTCGTGACCTATCCGCTCGGGCAGCGAAAAAGCCAGGTCGCGACCGATACGTTAGCGGCAACGTGGCAACCAGGAGGGCGTCTCCGAGATTTTTTATCTTCTTTACCGCGCGCGTTAGCAGCAGCTGATCTAAGCGCCATTGCCCGGCGCATCGCCGAAGCGGTGCGAGCACAGCGTCCAGTCGTGCTTGGTATGGGGGCGCATCCCATCAAAGTAGGACTGTCTCCATTGATTATCGATTTACTCCAACGCGACATTCTATCTGCCGTGGCTATGAACGGCGCCGGCATTATTCACGACTTTGAATTGGCATATCAGGGCGCTACTTCGGAAGATGTAGCCAGTGCGTTGGCGGACGGCAGTTTTGGTATGGCGCGCGAGACTGGCGCCTTTCTTAATGAGGCGGTCTCTCAGGGCGTCAAACGGCCCGGAGTGGGCATCGGTCAGGCAGTCGGGGAACAGATCCTGGCCGAGAGTTTCCCGCATACACATTTGAGCATTGTTGCGGCCTGTGTACGACTCGAAAAACCGATTAGTGTTCATGTGACGATCGGGGCGGATATCATCCACATGCATCCGCAGATGGATGGCGCCGCGGTTGGCGAAGGAAGTCTACACGATTTTTATCGCTTGGCTGGCGTGGTTGCCTGCCTCGAAGGCGGCGTTTTCATCAATCTGGGGTCCGCGGTGGTGATTCCTGAAGTGTTTCTGAAAGCCTTAGCGCTTGCTCGCAACTTGGGCCATGTTGTGAAAGACTTCGTGACGGTGGATCTCGACTTTATCCGCCACTATCGTCCTCAAGTGAATGTAGTGACGCGTCCAACCCTGCAAGGAGGGCAGGGTTTTCACCTGACCGGACACCACGAGATCATGTTCCCCCTCTTGTGTGCAGCAGTGTTAGAGGAATTGGGGTGACCTCTCCCGTGCATGTTGCAGGAAATTCAGCTACAGTATTATTTGTAGCTCGACAACGATGTTTCGACTGTCAACGTGAAATTTGATGAAATTTATTCTTTTTGTGTTGCCGACAATTCCAGCTACACTGGCGGAACGAAAACGGCTTCGCCCCATTGCCAGTCGCACCGAGCGCTGGCAGCGCATGATCGAGGAAGTAGTTGAAGTCGTTCAGTTGGCGGAAGAGGTGGGATTTGACGCCGTGGCCTTTCCTGAGCATCATTTGCAAAGCGAAGGGTTTGAAGTTGGCGCTCCGCCAGAATTCTTGTTGTATGTTGCTCTGCATACGAAGCGGATTCGTGTAGGTCCGATCGGCTATGTTCTTCCGAGTTGGGACCCGTTGCGCCTCGCCATTACGACAGCATGGCTGGATCAGTTGACGAAAGGACGTTCTTTCGTTGGCTTGGCGCGCGGCTATCAACAACGGTGGCTTGATCAAATGGCGCAGAAGATTCACATCTCTGCCGCGACAGGGGATCGCTCCGAATTGGATACGACTAACCGCCAGGCATTTGAGGAAGCGTATCAATTACTCAAGCTGGCCTGGGCTGACGAGCCCTTTCGTTTTCAAGGGAGATTCTACGAATATCCCTATCCCTATGAGAAAGGGACGCCGTGGCCTCCGCATGCGTGGACGCGCGAGTACGGCGCCCCAGGAGAAGTCGATGCGCAGGGGCGGATTCAAAAACTTTCTGTCGTGCCCAAACCCTATCAGAAACCGCATCCCCCGCTGTTTCAGGCGTTCTCAACGAGCGAATCGACTATTCGTTGGTGTGCACGAGAATGCATTATCCCGATGATTTTACTGTCTCGACCTGAACAAATTCGCCACTTGGCTCGTATTTATATGGAGGAGGCTGGACGCGCCGGGCGCTGGTTGGCCTTAGGCGACGGAGTAGGGGTGTTGCGACAAATATATTTTGCCGATACGCAGCGCGCCGCCGAGCGATTAGCGGAACAAGGTCTTGTGGGGGTGGGATATAAGCGCTTCTGGGGCCATTTTGGATTCTGGGAGTCCTTTCGTTTTCCTGAAGATGATTGGGCGTATCCGCAGGAGTCCTTGCCAGCGCAAGAATGGACCGTTGAACGCATGAGCCGGGCGCGCTACCTTTTTGCCGGAACGGTTGACGACGTGGTGCAAGGGATGGATGAATTGGTGGAAACAGCGAATCCTGAATGGTTCGCGTGGTTGTTTGATCAAGGGCTCCTCCCGCAGGCGGAGCTGAGAAAACAACTGGAGATGTTTGGAGCGCATATCCTTCCTCGTTATCGCCATATACCGGGGACGGTCGGCCAAGGTCGAGTGTAAAAGTTGCTGGAGCGCAGGGAACGCGCGTAAGATAAGCTATGCCTCAGTTTCATTACCAAGCAACGACTCCACAAGGAAAGATTATTGAAGGAGTCATGGAGGCTGGCGAAGAACGCACAGTGGTCGCCCGTCTTCATGAACAGGGCTATTTACCTTTGCAGATTGGTCTTCCCGGTCAGACGAAGGTCAAAGCTTCACTCTCACGATTGTCTTTGCCAGACCTCTCGTTCCGGGGGAAAATTCGACAACGCGACTTGTTAGTGCTTACTCAGGAACTTGCCACGTTGATTTCTGCCGGCTTGCCGTTGGATCGCGCCTTGTCCGTGCTGAACGGTTTAACAGAGAAAGAAGAACTCAAAAAAGCGGTGAGTCAAATCTTGCGTGCAGTCCAACAAGGAAAGTCGCTTGCCGAAGCATTGGGCGAGTTTCCGAAGATTTTTCCCCCTCTCTATGTCAACATGGTCAAAGCCGGTGAAATTGGTGGATTTCTTGATAGCACCTTGCAACGGCTTGCCGAATATATGGATCGAGCGCAACAGGTGCAAGACGAGATTAAGTCCGCTCTGACCTATCCTATTCTGCTGACCGCGACTGGGGGCCTCTCCATTATCGTTTTGCTCACCTACGTCTTGCCAAAGTTTACCGCGATATTCGGCGACTTAGGAAAGGCATTGCCGATGTCGACGCAAATACTGTTGGGAATTAGCGAGGGGCTACGCTCTTACTGGTGGCTATTGTTGTTCATAGGGGTGGGCGTCTGGTTCGCGTGGCGACAATATCTGGCCACGCCTCAGGGACGATTCTTGTGGGATCGTTGGCGATTGCGGCTCTGGGTGTTTGGACCATTATTGAGAAAGCGAGAAGTAGGGAGATTTGCGCGCACCTTGGGAACCTTGCTGAAGAGCGGCGTGCCGTTGCTGCAAGCCCTGGAAGTCGTGCAGGAGGTTGCCGGCAACGAGATGGTCAGCCGTGCGCTGAAAGAAGTGCGGGTCGGGGTCCGCGAAGGGCAGGGGATTGCCGCGCCCTTAGGTCGAAGCGGCGTCTTTCCCACGCTTTCCCTGCAAATGGTGAGCGTAGGAGAAGAAACTGGGCGATTAGATGAAATGCTCATGCGCGTAGCCGAATACTACGAACGAGACACGTATAATCAAGTGAAACGACTGACTTCGCTCTTAGAACCAGTCTTGATTCTCGTTATGGGCTTAGCCGTCGGATTTGTGGTGATCTCTATGCTCTCCGCTGTCTTCAGCATCAACGATATTTCTTTCTGAGTGCGGAAGAGTAGAGTAGGCGAGAAACCCTTCTGGTGAAAAGGACAATTAAAGAAGAGGTGTAGGAAATGTCTAGGAAGAACGGACAAGCTGGCTTTACACTCATCGAACTCCTGGTGGTGATGGTCATTCTTGGATTGCTGGCGGCGTTGGTTGTGCCGAACTACGTGAGGCAAGGAGAAAAGGCGAAAATGAAGACTGCGCGGACCCAGGTTGAAATGTTAGGCGCCGCCTTAGATACCTTCCGTCTTGATGTCGGACGATATCCGACCACTCAGGAAGGGCTTGAAGCCTTGCGGGAGCGCCCCGGCAGCATTGATCGTTGGGATGGCCCTTACTTGAAAAAGGAAGTGCCGAAGGATCCATGGGGAAACCTGTATATCTATCGGAGCCCCGGAGACCGCGAGCCCTACGAATTAATGTCGTACGGCGCTGACGGCGTCGCTGGCGGTACGGGCGATGGCGTCGATATTAAGAGTTGGGAAGGGTAGAGTCTAAGGAGGGCGCCCGAGTGGATGTCACGTCCGCAGTACAGAGTCTAACCAAAATCGACTACGTTGACGGGCTGGGGCTTGCGATTGGGGCGCGCGAGGTCAGTTTTGCGCATGTAAAAAAGCGATTCCTGCGCGTGTCTGTCCTGCAGACATACTCAATTTCTTTACCTGAAAGTGGAGAAGAACGGGTGGTGGCGCTTGAACAAGCGCTGCATCAGTTCTTGCAAGAAGTACAGGTGACCCCGGATCAGGTGGTGCTCTCACTTCCTCGCCAACACGCGTTTGTCAGCCGCTTAGTGATACCCGAAACCGCTCGGGGCTCCTTGAACCAGGTCATTGAGTACGAAATTGAAAGGCTCCTGCCTCTCCCGAAGGAAGAAATTTACTACGATTATTTGACGTACGAAGCCGGGGGCGAAGAGCATCGCCTGGGCGTGGTCATTTTGGCCGTTCCGCGCCGGGTCGTTGATGAATATCTTGCTGTTGTTGAAAAAGTCCAGTTGCATCCCCAAATGGTCACGTTAAGCAGCGCGGCGTTGATGAGCACGGCGACCTTCTGTGACCCTATGATCGACGGGCCGCGCGTGCTGGTGGCGAGAGACAACGGTGCTGTGGAGTTGAGTTTCATTGAAAAAAAACATCTGGTTGCGAGCCACGTGTTTTCACAAGCGCAGGCCCCGAATGAAGCAGTGTTGACCGATCTGATCGCGCAAGGCGTGGCGCGCAATTTTCCCGGGGCGCAAATGGAGGAGGTGCTTATTTGGGTGCTACCCTCCGACGAGTCTTTGGCGCTTACGGCGAATCCAGAACATGATCTCTATGCCTTGACTATGGCGCGATTTGCCGACACCATCCCGGAAGCCATACCAACTGAAAGCGTGTTGGCGTTAGGCGCAGCGCTTCAGGCAGTAGGGGAAGATGCAGTTGGAATCAATCTCCTCCCTCCAGAGAAGCGCGCCCGCAGAGAAAAGACTTTTTCGCCGTTGACTCTGGCGTTGATCGGAGTGATCCTCATCCTGGCCATTGTATGGCCGATCAGTATTGTGGTGCAGCAGCATCGGGTGTTGAACGTCATTGCGAAGCGAACAATGGAGTTGGACCCGAGCGTGCAACAGGTGCAAACCCAAGAGAGTGAGTCTGACCGACTCATTGAGCGCTTGAAAGTTGTCGATGAATCCACGCAAAAACGTGTGGTGCCGTTGCTCAAGAATCTCTCTGAAGTCATTCCCACTGACGTGTATATGACGAGTTTCCGTTACAAGGATGGAGATGTCGAAGTCAGCGGTGTTGCCGCGGCTTCGCGACCGGCTTCTGAGCTCGTTGGCTTGTTGGAAAGCTCGCCGTGTTTACGTAACGTGGCGCCGAAAGCTCCTTTCACCAAGACCGCACAAGGGGAAACCTTTACGCTGGGCGCACAGGCGGAACCATGCGCATAGCACAGATCTGGCAACGGTTATCTGCTCGGGAGCAATTGCTTGGGGGGGTTGCTGGTCTTGCGCTCTTACTCGTGTTCGTACGATATGGCGTCATCAGCCCGTATTTGAGCTACACGAAGTCCCTTGAGGAAAAGATCGATCAAGACTGGCAGCGCGTTTTTAAGATGGAGCGTCAGAGTACGCGTACTGGCAAGGTGGAAGAGCGTCTCAATCTCTTACGGCAGCGTGTTCAGAAAGTTCGCCAAAGGCTTATTCCTGGGGCTACTCCTTCAGTGGCTGCAGCAAATTTGCAAGAACGAGTCCGTACTCTCGCCTCACAAAGTGGACTTGATTTGGTCACTACACAAGTAATGCGTGACGAAGCGGTAGGCGAGTTTCGTAAAGCAACCGTACAGGTGACACTGCGAGGCGAGCTGCCTGCGGTTGCAGACTTCCTGGCGGGTGTGGAATATGGCGACTGGAGGGTGACTATTGCTTCTCTGGAAGTCCGGAGCACCTATGCGCCCCGGCTTGCCCAGGCGGGCAACCGTGGCCCTCTCACAATCACGCTTGAAGTCAGCGGCATCATGCAAGGGGCCGAAACTGCGCCTTCGGGAGAGAAGCAAGAAAAAGCTGCACCGCCCGGGGAGAATCCGGCAAAAACTCCACCTCAAGATCCTGAGAAAAGAGCTGCAGTAGAAAAAGCCTTGAATGTCGGGAGCCAGGAGGAGGAATAGTGCGAGTCCGGCGCTTTGTGCATGTCGTGCTGTTTATTGTCGCAAGTATTTTATTGTGGCAAACCATCGGGACCTGGCGTCGATCCCTTGATGGACAACGTCCTAGTGCGCCACAGAATCCTTCAGACGAAAAACCTTTTCCTTTTGCTCTTTCGCCGCAATTACAAGTGGGCAAGCAGTACGCCAACACGATTGCGGACAAAGACCTTTTTGTGCCGAGCCGCGGACGTGCGCCGCAAGAGCCGAAGGCTGCGCCGGCGGCCGTTCCTCCTCCTTCCCATTTGAAACTCGTCGGAGTAGTGCTAAATCGAGGGAAAGAAGAGGCGCTCTTTGCCGATTCCTCCCAGGGCGGGAAAGTAGTTCGCGTGCGTAAAGGGGAGGCGCTGGGGTCGTATAAACTGGTTGGGCTTGCCCCGCTCCAGGCGACGCTGACCATCGGACCAGACGGCGAAGAAGTCAGTTTACCGCTTTTGGTGATCGACAGTGGCACCGCAGGGCAGGCGCAGCGTTTGATGCCGCCCCAGGTGAAGGGCAATCCGCCACGTCCTGGCCAGGTGGCGGGTCGTCAAGTGCCGCCGCAGCCGCCGCCCGGACGAGCTGCCGTGCCTCCTCCTCAGGTCTCTCCGCAACGCCAGGAGACCCGCGCTATTCGCCAAAATATTCAACAACTACAACAACGCTTGCGACAAATTCGCAGACAAGCAGCGCGTGGCGAAGGAGCAGAGGAGGAGGAGGGAGGCGAGGAAGAGGGAGCTGGCGATGACGAGGAGAACGAGGAATGAATAAGGGGAAGACCGTGACCAGACTGTTATGGATCTGCATTGCAAGTTGCACGGCGCTTTTGTGGGATGGGGTAACGAATAGTAGCCGCGCCCAAGAAGCGTCCGAATCCGCTCCGTCTCCTGTTCAAGAGGAAGGAGATGAAGCGATTGTCCTCAATTTTGAAGGAGCGGACATCCGCGAAGTCATTAACAGTTTAGCAACGGCGTTGGGCATCAACTACAGTATCGACCCTCGTGTGCAAGGGCAGGTGACCATTCGAACTACCGGCAAGATTGCCCGTCGGGATCTTTTTCCTATCTTTCATGAGATTCTGCGGAGCAATGGCATTGCCGCCACAAAGGTAGGCGACATCTATCAGATCGCGCCAGTTGGAGAAGCGAAGACGCGCACTCCGCTCACCAGCAGCACTGACCGCCGAGCGGCGAGAACAGAGGGTCGCTTTGTCGTTGAGCTAGTGAAAGTCGAGCACGTGGGAGCGGAAGAAATTGCGAAAGTCCTTCAACAATTTGTGACGCCCGGCGGCGATGTGCTCGCATACCCGCGCGGCAATTTAGTCATTATCACTGATCTTGCCGAGAGCGTAGACCGCTTGAAGGAACTCGTCGCGGCGTTCGACACGGACATGTTTCACTCGTTGCGCTCTCAGGTTTATCATATCGAGAACGCCAATGTCGAAGATTTAGGGGGGGAACTGAAGGACATACTTGAACCCTACGGCCTGACTCCGAAGAATGCCGAGGAGCGGGGCATATTTATCGTACCACTGCCACGGCTCAATTCGATTGTCGTGATTGGCTTTAATCCTGAAGTTTTTGCTCAAGTTGAACGATGGCTGCAAATTCTCGATGTGCCGCCGGAAAAAGGCGGAGGACGCACCGTCCATGTCTACCCTGTAGAAAACGCGAAAGCGATTGATTTGGCGAGTGTCTTGAACGGCTTGTATGGTGGAGAAGGCGGCGGTGGCGGCGGTGGTCTTGGCGGACGAGGTCGTGGAGCCGGTGGACGCGGAGGTACGAGCGGTGGTGCTGGCGGTGCTGGCGGCATTGGCGGCGGCAGAAGCAGTGGGATAGGCGGGGCTAACGCAGGCTTCGGTGGTGGATTAGGGCAAAGCGGGATGTCGTCTGGTAGTTCTGGGGGCGGCTTAGGAACCAGCGGCGGCGGCCTTGGCGGCGGCGGGGGCGGGTTGGGTAGTAGTCGAGGCGGGCGCCGTGGCGGCGCCGGTGGTGGCATCGGTGGTCTCGGAAGTGAAAGCGGTGGCGGAGGGGGAGGCTCTCAAACCATCCTCATTGCGCCAAAAGAGGGAGAAAAGCCGATCTTTAAGGAAGAAGTCCGCATTGTGGCGGATGACATCAGTAACTCGCTCATTATTCTAGCGACGGCGCGAGACTTTGAGATGATCAAAGAAGTGCTGCGCAGGCTGGACGTCGTGCCCCGCCAAGTATTGATCGAGACGCTGATTGCGGAAATCGGTTTGACCGATGACTTGCAATTTGGCGTTGAATACGCCTTTGGGAACAAGGGAATAGGCACGGCTATAAGCTCAGGCAGCAGCACGTCGAGCAGCACGTCGAGCAGTACGTCGAGCAGTACGACAAGCAGTACGACGTCGAGCGGGAGCACCTCGAGCACTACTGGGGGAACGACGAGTGGAGGGGCCGGATTTGGCACTTCAGGAGTGCCGAGCATTGATAGCAATGCGCTGCTCCAATCGGCGAAAAGGGCAATAAACGCTGGGGTGAGCGGTCTCACTGGATTTAGTACAGAACTGCACACGTATCTCAGCAAGTTACAAGCCCTCGCCGCACGTTCGCAGGTGCGGAGCATCTCGACGCCGCATGTGATCGCCGCCGACAATCGCGAGGCGCATATTTTGATCGGAGAGGAAATTCCGATCTTGACTTCTACGTCAACAAGTTTGCTCACGACCACTGCGCAAAATTATAACAGCATCCAGTACCGCGATACCGGAAAGATTCTCACTATTGTGCCGCAAGTGAACTCGGCGGGATTAGTCAACATGGAGATTCGCCAGGAAGTCAGTGCGGTGGGAGATCGTATATTTGGCAACACCAACTCGCCTAGCTTCACCTCTCGGGAAGCCGAAACGACACTCGTGGTGCAAAGTGGTGAATCGGTTGTAATTGGCGGCATTATTGACGACCAGCGCTCACGTACCCGTAGTGGAGTGCCGTTTCTAATGGACATCCCCGTGCTGGGTCGGTTGTTTCGTATGGAAAGTGAGAAGGTTGATCGCACGGAGTTAATTATTCTCATTACTCCCCATGTCATTCGTGATCGTGAAGAGGCGCACTCGATTACACAAGAGTTTGAAAACCGTATTCGAAGTCTCAAAGGTATGATTGAGCGGATCACGCCGCCGAAATCCTCGCCGCCGCCTGTCGTGGAAACTCGTTGAAAATTTTATTGTCCAGTCTCGAGATCTCACGGGAGACATTTCCTAAAAGTAGAAAAGTTCAAGATTCTTACCGACAGTGAGGAAACACTCACTGTCGGGTGAATTCTTCCTATACGAACGCCTCAATCGACCTAGTTAAGATTGACAAAGTCCTTTTTTACAAATCCTTCCTGCGCTTTACGCTTCCCCTCCTGCATCGGTGCTCACTCTTTGCTAATTGTATTCCTTCAATGTTCATCGGTTCTCTTCAACTCACTTCTAATCTCCTGCTCGCCCCGCTGGCCGGCTATACCAACCTGCCATTCCGCCTGTGCATACGTGAGATTGGCGGGTTTGGTTTGGCGAAGACGGAGTTGGTGCATGCGCGTTCGTTGCTGGAGCAGCGACCCAAGGCGCTGACTCTCGCCCAGACATGTCCTGAGGATAGTCCGGTAGCCATCCAACTGTTTGGCGCTGTGGCTGAAGAAATCCGTGAAGCCGCGCAATGGCTCGAAGGGCAGGGCGCAGCGGTGATCGACATCAATATGGGGTGCCCGGTAGACAAGATCGTGTCCCGTGGCGCTGGCGCCGCGATGCTA
>CAZUFQ010000152.1:0-10635 GCA_964618735.1 uncultured Enterobacteriaceae bacterium | reverse complement strand
GTGGCTAGCTGGGCAGTAACATCGAAGTTTCCTCATTTGCGAGAGGTTGCTGGGGGTGGAAGCGATAGTGTCGGGGCAACGAACTGAAGGAGGCTGGTCGTCTAATCAACCGCATGTAGCCGACTCGCTGACGCTCGCGGCTAATGCGGAATGTTAGGCTGCCAACGCTCAGCTACGATGAAGTTCAACGTTCTATCTCTCACCAGCACGCAGCAAGGTGAGTTCGAGTCTTTGCACTATGCGTGAAGAAGAGGATGAATTTAGCTTCATATCGCTCGCCATATGCCGCCGAACAAAGGCATGCAGCCGACTGCTTCCAGCGTCCGCTCATGCGTTGCTCCCGCTTCCGGCAGCGGTTGAGCGCAGGGTTAGGCGACTGAGCCAATGCTTACACGAATGAGGAGTCAAATGAGCGCGCGAGAAGAAATTCTGCACTTAATCAATCGCTATGCCTTTACCATCGATACCGGAGACCTCGAAGGCTTCGCCAGCTTGTTTGAATACGGTGAATGGCTAATGAAAGATGCGGAGCCCATTGTCGGAAGACAACAGATCCGGGAAGCAATCTCGAGAATACGTATTTATGAAGACGGCACCCCACGGACAAAACATGTCACTTCAAATATAGATATAAACGTTGACGAAGAATCTGGCGCGGCGAAAAGCGAGTGCTACGTGACCGTCTTCCAACAAACGGAAGGCTTCCCTTTGCAGCCCGTGTTCTCCGGCCACTATTTCTTTGACTTCGCGCGTGTGGATGGCGCGTGGCGGTTCACAAGGCGCGAGATCCGGTATGGGTTAGTGGGAGACCTCAGCGCCCACCTTAGAGCACAATCGGAGATCATCCCAAACACCTAGCGGAGAGGGAGGCTGCAGATGCCACTGAACATGGCGCGCCATCGCATCGCCGCCCACGTGCGGCTCCGCTTGAATCGAAGGGATATGGGTGGGCGGCAGGTGAGTGACGATGTTGGGCTGGCTGGGTCTGATGCACAAGACGGCTTTCTGATTTAAGCTCTTTCATTGAAGCGCCATACGCAGCAAGGAGGACTCTATGAATCCGACGGCAATGCCCGAAGCCTGGGACCTCGTGTCCGACGCCTACTCCGAGCACATCAGGCCCGTGCTCGCACGCTATGCCGCGCGTGCATTGCAGGCCGCACGCCTTCCCAAAGAGAGTTACATCATCGACGTAGCGACCGGGCCAGGCACCTTAGCGCTGCTTGCCGCGCAGGCAGAGCATCGGGTCGTGGCTCTCGACTTCTCACTGAAGATGATCGCTGCTCTCGAAAAGCGCATCACCACGGAATCCGTCGAGACCAGGGTCGGCGACGGCACGGCGCTGCCTTTCGCAGACGGGCGGTTCGATGCTGGCTTCTCGATGTTCGGCATCATGCTCTTCGAGAATCGAGCCAAGGGACTCACGGAGTTGCACCGTGTCATCCGGCCCGGCGGCCTCGGGGTGATTTCCAGCTGGCGGCCCATAGAAGAGCGGCCGTTGTTCGCGGCGATCTTCGGCGCCCTGCGTGAGCTCGCGCCCACACGGGAGCCCGCCCCTTCCCAAGGCCTGTCGTCAGTCGATGCGTGTCGGCGTGAGATGCAAGAGGCAGGCTTCATCGACATCGAAGTGATCGAGTTCAGCGACGCCTTCGAAGCGCAGTCATTCGAGGAACTTTGGCGTTGGTTCCCATCGACCTGCGCCCCGCTTGCACTCATGCAAGAATGTATGGGCGCCCGTTTCGCAGAGATCGATGCAACCTTGCGCGAGAAAGCGCTGTCGACAGTGGGCGCGGGGCCTCAACGGGTAGAGATGCCTGGGTTCATTACCCTCGGACATCGCCGGCCTTGAAGCGGCGGGGGGTCCCTGTCGGCGACGTGAGCGATCAGTCGAGCACGAGATAACTTTATGAGCGCCATCTTCCTGAGTCATAGCAGCAAGGACATCCATCGCGCCTCGCTTCTCAAGGACTTCCTCGAACAGATCGACCATAATGTCTTCCTCGATAATGATCCTGATAGTGGGATCGCCGGCGGGGCAAACTGGGAACGGACACTCTATGATCGATTGCATGTCTGTCGAGTAGTAATTCCTTTGCTGAGCCCCGACTGGTTGACCTCGAAATGGTGCTTCGCCGAGCTGGTGTATGCACGAGCCACGGGCAAGACCATTCTGCCCGTTAAAATTAGCAACTACCCTGAACCGCGAGTCTTTGCCGAAATCCAGGAAGAGGTAGCTCACGAGGCGTTGTTTCGAATGTGGCCGCAATTGGCGCGATGGCTAGATGAGGATCAGGACAAGCTGCGGCTTATCGAGAGCCTCCGCCAAGCAGCTAGTGGCTGGCAAGCGACTGGTTCTCGAGAGGATCTACTCGTCCATAGTGGCGGCCGGCTGTCGGAAGCGCTGGCATTGTTCGAAGACGAGCACGATCGGCGCTTCGCCAATGGTCTCGATCCTCTAGCGACGAGTTATCTTCTGGCCTGCAAAGACTTGCGGGACCGCCGCAACCTAGCAGCCCGAAAGGAAGAGGAGCGCCGGATACAGGATGCTAAGACGATTCGCTGGCGGACGCGGATTGGGTTGGTCGGTGTAGTCGCACTCTTGGCAGCGCTTGTCACATTACAAGTGATCAGGAGCAGCGCCGCAACCGCGCAGTTGCTTGCGCAAGACGAATCCCGCCTCGCCCTGGCCAATCAATGGAACGGGAAGGATCCCTCCCGCGCCGGCCTCGTGCTGCAGGACCTTGCGCATCCACTCACAATCTTCAAAGTCCGAACAGTAGCCCTTAATGTTCTTTCCCAGCCCCTCGCGCTCGCCGAGCTGCCGCATGAGAATGCAGTAATCTGGGCGGATATTAGTCCGGATGGGTATCTGGTTGTGACTGTCTCACAGGATGGTCATGCCCGCATCTGGCGTCCAGATTCTAGCATTCAACCGCAGCTCCTGGATCAGTCGGGCGTCTTGCGCGCCTCTTTCAGTCCAGACGGACACAAAATCGTCACCACGACGATGGACAGGACCGCGAGTCTCTGGAGTGCAGATGGCCACCTGACTATGCCCCCGCTCACGCACGATAGCGTGATTTCAGACGTGGGGTTCAGTCCAGCCGGCGACCGGATAGTCGCCGGATCGTTCGCTGGCGGCGTACGAGTGTGGGACGCAGACCGGGAAGGCTCGCCGCTTATCCTCCGCGCGGCCCAAGACGACACCGAGGTCATCGCGGTTTCGTTCGACGGTTCTGGTCGTCACGTGCTGGCAGCGTTTGGTGACGGTAAGGTTCGCATCTGGGACATGACTGGAACACAACCAGCGGGTCCGCTGATGTGTGACTATCACGAGCGACTTGTTGGCGCCGGGTTCGCCGCCAACGACAACACAGCAGTCGTGACGATTACTCGCAATGGTGCTCTCTACCGATGGCTGCCTTATGGTGCGCCACCTGATGCGGCATGCGCCGCTTCACCTCTTATTCCGGGCGGTAAAGCACACGTGATCAGTGTTGCGATTAACTCGACAATCACCGAATCCGCTATGCTTCAAGAAGATGGTTCCGTCAGGATGTTACGAAAGTCAACCACTGACGATCCATTGATCCTGGCTAGCCCGGGGGTATCGGCGCGCCAGGGTGTATTCACAGCGAGCGGCCACGCTCTCCTCGTCGGCTACGCAGATGGAAGTGCACGACTTTGGCGGTTGGATGAACCCGCAGAGCCTCTGGTCTTCGCAGGCCATGATGGCCCGCTAGGGCGCGTGGCAGTCAGTCGTAATAGCCTTCGGATGGTCACTGCGTCAGATGACGGCACAGCGCGAGTCTGGAGTTATGGTGAAGTTCCTGCCGGCGAACGCGTCTCCATTCCTTTGCTCCACGAAAGAAACGTTACAGCTATCGATGTCAGCCGCAATGGCGTCGTGCTCACCGCGTCGCTCAACGCTGAGGTCCAGCTCTGGCGCCTCGATGGCGCGTGGATCAGGAAGTTCGTCCACCGCAAGGCGGTGCGGCAAGCGGCTTTCAGCCCCAAGGGAGATCAGCTGCTCTCGGTAGCCAACGACGGTGGTGTTCGTCTGTGGCGTCCAGACCAACCAGACATGAAGGGGCAGTTGTTGGAGGACGTCCTGGAACCGTACAAAGCCATCTATGCCGCCTTCAGTCCGGACGGCGCTCGTGTTGTCGCCACCTCTGCGGACGGTAACGCCCGAATCTGGAACGTAGAACGACCTGCTGAGCCGATTCGTCTACGTGGACACCAACCGGGCAAGCCAATTACCTTTGCGGCCTTCAATCCTACAGGAGATCAAGTCGTCACAGCCTCCGAGGACGGCACGGCTCGGATCTGGCGGGCCGATCGTGAAGCTAAGGAAGTCATGGTCCTGGCCCATCCATCAGAGGTCGCCGTAAGGAGCGCCGTGTTCAGTCCAGACGGCAAGTGGATTGTGACGGCTTCGAGTGATCCCGTCGCGCGGGTCTGGCAAATCGGCCGGCAAGAGCCCGTGGCCCGCTTCCCCCATGGCAGCCCGTTGCGAGTCGCTATATTCAGCCCCGATAGCCGCCCAGTGCTCACCGCTGGGGAGGACGGCATCGCCAGAATCTGGCAAATTAACGGAACAACCGCCCCCATTCAGTTAATCGGGCACAGCTCCGGGGAAGCGCTGGTGAGCGCCCAGTTCAGTTCAGACGGAAAACTGGTGCTCACAGCATCTGAAGATCGCACAGCTCGTCTCTGGAGCGCCGATGGCGCGGACGACCCGGTTGTCTTTCGTTCGCATACCAAATCCCTCGTCGGCGCCGTGTTCACGCCGACCGGAGACCGGATTGTCACCGGCTCCAGTGATGGTCGCGCCATCATCTGGACTATTGCACCCGACCGCCTGATCGCGATCATCCGCGCACGCAGCCGGTTGTGCCTGCGACCCGAGTTTCGTGTGCATTACTTTCTCGAGGATTGGCCGACAGCAGAAGCTAGATCCTCCACCTGTGAGGTAGCGCAACAGCAGGAGGGAAGTCCCCAGTAGCACGCGTGTTTCCTAAAGATGGAGAACGCACGGCCGCCAGGGCATTCGCAACGCCGACCTGCCTCAACCAGCGACGCCAATGGCGGCGAGCCGCCGTGGACGTGGTGCGTTTCAAGAAGAACAGAACCACGATTTGGCCATCGTCGACTAGCGCGCTGACATCAAGCGGCAGCAGTGCTGCCGGCGGACGGCCGAAAAGGTGCCCCATCGCCTCGCCGAGCACATGCTTCCGTTCCTGCCAGGTGAGCAGTAATCGCAAGTCCGAATTCGCGGCCTTGCTCGCTTTAACCCAGAATCCGTTCGGGAATCGCGACTGAAACTCCGCAATGACCTCCTCTATCGTACAGGAATTTGGCAGCGGTCCGGCTGGCCATCGATCTCGCCAGGCTTGGATTTCGTCGAGGGTGAATCCGGTCGCTGAGCGCCAACGACGCCTCTCGAAGTCGTGTAGGAGGTCGAAAGCTCCTCGGCGATGGAGTGCTGCTGGCTGCCACCGCAAGAGCAACGACTCACGATCAACTCCTATAGCATTGTGACGAGCGCTCCGTTGCAGCAGCACCTGCGGTCCGTGCAGCAACCAACCGGGTCGGAACTCACTCAAGACCCACGTGCCTTCTCCTCGGATCCAACGGGCAGCAGTGATGAGCGAGGCCACTGGCATGAGGCCAGTCGGCTCAGAACGTCTCGTGGAGTCTGTCCCAAACGGACCGAGACAAAGGAAAACGCCACCGACCACCCAAGCAACTTGGCCGTGCGGCGCCCAGTATGCAACGCTGGTGGCAAGCACGAGGCCGAATGAAATCAGAGACAAAATCGTATAACGACGATGACAAAAGGCACTCACCTGAATCGCAGCAAACCGCGCCCGAGCGATAAAAAAGAGCCAAGTAATAAGGGCAATCATGACCATCTGGCCACTCGGGAGCAGTGGCAGCACGATCAGGGTGGAGATCCAGACCAGGGTTCCAACGACTGGTGACCAGCGAATCAAACTCTGTACAAGTAGCGTACGAAAAGGCCGCAGCAAATCGTTTTCGAGATCTGCGAGATCGGGGTAAAACAACCGCGCCCAGCTCTGACAGACATCAAACAAAGGTCCGACGAGCACGAGATATATGAAGAGACCGAGCCAGAGATCTGAGTTGGTCAATCCAATCGACAGTAACGACAGAGTCCAGAGTTGGGCAGTGCTGGTGCTGATATTCGCCAGAGCAGCAGCAGCGAACCACTTCATATCGTGTGACCAGAGCCGGGCGGGCAGCCGTTGGCGCCGGCCGGACATCATCGGCCAAAGCTGAAGATCGATATACGCTAGACGGGTGAACCACGCTGTCAATACTACTGACACGAAGACACCGAAGACCGACGCCACAGGGATGCTCCATACGCCGACAGCAGGCCACCAGCTCGCTAGCATAAGCCCTCGCAACAGGGAAGGAGTCAACAACGCCCAGGTTGGCTGATAGATCCTTCTAAGCGCATAAGCGCCGCTATGAAACGTCCGCGTTGGCAGTTCGAGACCAACCCCAATGACCCTTGCCGCAAGATAGGCGTCTGCGACGCCGAGATTCGCCGTCCATAGCTTCACCAAGGTAAAGCCGGCGCCGATCGCACACACAGAGCAGCCGAGGGCCGTGGACGTGATCATCCATTGACGAATCCATGGCGCGATCACAGTGTAACGGCCGTCGCGAGATCGCTCACGTACACCAGTACGCAGCACCTCAAGACCACCCCACCACGCGCTGTTCACCATTCTGGCCACTGCGGTGATGATGGCCGTCGCGATAAATACAGGTTGTGATGCAAAGAGGAACAACAGATAGAGCTCACCGACATGCAAAAACTCCTGAAGCGTGCGTGTGAGCGCAAATCGCCGGGAGCGCTGCCACAGATACTGGGAGAAGCCTCCGAACACGAGCACGTCTTCAAGGCTGACGCGCCTCGCATCGCGTCGGGACTCGCGCTTAAGCCAACGGCGGAGATTCCCAACCTCCATTATCCACGTCCCATATGGTTGCGCATAGCGACGAGGGAGTGAAGCCCAAACTGAGCACGAAGGCTCCGCGGCGGGAAGCGGCGGAAATGTCGCGCGCTTCGCTCGCCCAACGCGGCCCCAACGACGATGAGAGCCACTTCATGGTCGAGCCAATCCAGGTACGAGCGATCCGTAACCGTGGTGCGCAAGAGATTCGCGTAGGGGTGCGCCGCCGGTCCGCGAGGATCAAAGAGCCGATTAACCGCGCGCACCGCACTGGCGAGCCGCATTGCTGGCTCCGCGACACTTGCACGAGCAGCGTTGGTTGCACGCGTTTGCAAATCCTTCAGCAGAGTTCGGGTCTTGCTCACCGATAGACTTATCGTGCCGTGCGCGCTAATCCTGTGCCCGAGAAACTCCACCGTCGTCGCCGGCTGGACGTTTATCCCCGCTGGCGCCGGCCGTCCGGCGGTAGTGAGATAGAGATCGCGCATTTTCGTGGCGCTGAACTCTAGCCCTCTAGGTTCAAGATGTGCGCCAAGCAGAGAAGTCAGAGTGGCTGCAGTATCCGCGTCAGGATGCGCCGCCACAACATCATCGCCGTAACGTGCATAGAAGGCTCCATCGACTCGCGACAGCTGATCGTCCATGGCGTTGAGATAAAGGTTCGCCACAACATTCGCCACTGGGCTGCCAGTAGGAATGCCCCGCACGAGTCGGTAGAGCGTACCTTGAGCATCTATCAGTAGCGGACGCAGCGTACGGTGAAGGAGGGTCCACACCAAATTGGCAGTTGAAGGCGGGCCGACGAGCCGGGCCAAGACTTCCCACAACGGTGCGCCCTCGTGCACCGGGATCGTGTCGAAGTATGCGCGGACGTCGCGTCGCAGGACGTAGAGCCCGCGATCACCAGCCGTAGAATGCATACGGCTGGTGACACGGATATAGTGAGCGAAGTCCCGCAAAGCGTGGCGGTACGAAATACCTGGTTGATAGGAATAGAGGCGCGACGAGAATACGGTCGCCGCCTTCGCGCCGAGCCACTCGGCGACCGCATCATGGATGATCAGCTCGACAACGGGAAAATCGAACAGCCGGCGTCGTTTTCCGTCCTTCTCAATGTGATAGATACGGCCGGGGGTCGGGTCGAGTCGAGACGCCCGCAAGTCTTTTACAAGCAATCGAGCCACCGTATGACGCTTCTCGTGGATCGTGGCAAAGCTGACGCCACTCTCCTGTAGTGAGGTCACAGAAGGACTCGCTCGTCGTCGTTGAGCGATTCTCTCGATCGCGTTGGCGAACCGAGAGGGCGTGAAAAGCTCGTCGTCCTTCATTATGAAAGATGATTAGGCAAGATGAAGTAAGGGCGACGGGAAAGTACCGAGTTGATAGTGCGAGCCGCACTGTCAAGTTGGAATGAAAGGCGAATTGCCAGGACCGTAGTCCCCAGCCCGCCCGTTGTCGCGACTGCCTCTTCGGCAGGAGCCGTCGCCCTCACGTGCATAATAGAACTCGAGACTAATGAGGCAAGTACAACATATTCTTAATGCCAGGCCTTCGGTCGGTCTTAGCAGAAAAGACATAACGGTCACTCCCCGGCCCCCCACGCTGCACCGCAAGCAGGGTCAGACCGAGAGGCGCTCCCGAGCCGACAATCGCCTTCGACGCTCGAATTGTACCTTGATCGTTCACGAGGCATACGGCATCACCGGCTCCGTTAAGCACATACGTATCACAGTGAAAGTCTTCAAATTTTAGTCGTCTTTGGTCGGCGCACTGCGCCGGCTCCTGGACAACCCAAGGCTGTTGTCCGGGCCCTCGATTGAACGTATGCGTTACCTGGATGCAGCCACTTGCCGTTGACCGACAGGAGGACACGGTGCAATAGATATCAGGACAGTGAGGAGCCACCAGTCCCCCCCTAAACTTGCTCTCCCGCTCGTTGGAACATGAAGGAACGTCTCGAGGATCGATACCGTAGATAGGAACGCTAATTGATAATCCTACACAGCTCTTGCTCTTTGAGTCTTCGAAAGTTCGCCGCGAAGCCATCGTCCGTCGGATCAGGAGCAGTTTGTTATCCGCGCTAAGTCGGAAAGTTCGCCGCAAGGACAGGAAGTTTTCCGACTGGTCGCTTGAGGCCGTACGAGCCACAATTTTGATGAACGGATTATCAAGACTCGTCTTATCATCGAACGCAACCGTAGGCTGGATGGACGAGCGAGCAGCCTCGAACCAAGCCGTATCAGGGTGAGTCGCCTCACAGCACGCTACTTGATCGAGGCTGTGGTGGACATAGTACGTGACCTGCTTAGTCGAACTGGGCGTCCCACCAAGGATGGATTTGACTTCGGTTCGATATTTTCCTTCGGCTGCTAGTTCAGGAGTATGATACGGCTTCACGCCGTTCTCACCGTCGCATGGTCGGAATGGCAGCGTGCTGAGTTCTGCATCACGCCCGCTACGACACTGCAGCACGGCCCCCTGAGGAACGTTCGTGAACTCCATTTTGGGACGTTCACCAGTGGGCCCGACAAAACCGATGGCTTTGCCATTACACGTATTTGAAAAGGGATTGTCGACAGAACCAATAACCACGGTATTCAATTGAGCAGAATCACTCCGGTCTGGTTTATCTTTCGCCACATCCTCAGCGACGGTAGTCACCTCGTGCATTCCCTCGGGGCTCAATTCCTTTAGATCTGAACCTAAGTCATCGTCCCGCAACGTGACTGCGTCCGGCGCCAAGACGGCGTCAGTATCAAGGAATCGAGCACTCGCCCACCCTAGCCACCACAGAGCGACCCCAACCATACACACCGCCAGAACAATAGCCATCCGATAGGTATAGGGTCGTTGCTCGTACATCAGTATTTCTCTCTATCTCTCGGTAGACTTTTGTCGCCAGCGAAACAATTCGAGCTAGGGGTAGGGTGTCAGAGGGTAGCGACTTCGTCAAGAACGATCTAGATTGACTAGAGACTAGAGAGAGCTCGGGCTGAAACGGCGGAAGTGCATCGACTTGCCCCATCACATTTCTAGACGCAATCAAATGGTTTCTTTCCTGCATCGATGAAGACTTGTTGAAGTTGGGTGAGTTGTGGGCTGCGGCCGGAACCCCGAATTCGGTATTTAAACTAAGCGCCAGGAGTCTTCTTGAGATAACCGCTGGCGACTTGAGGTCCGTAAAGTAGACGCGAAATGATGCTTTCTCTAAACGCCGCACGATAAGGAGGTTTCGTGCTCGCCATTAAATTAGAACCTAGACGCAATGACTACTCCAAGGCTTGGGAGTACGAACTGCTTGAGGATGTGTCCTATCTGTACAAAGGCGAAGTGCTTATCGTCCCTCAATTCTTCAGCTACGATGGCGCGACTATCCCGTCACTTGGATGGCAGGCCGTCTACACCCCATTTGATCCTATCGTCATGGCGCCGGCGCTCGTGCATGACTGGCTTTACAGCAATCATCAGGTCAGCAAAGACGATGCAGACACCATACTGCGTCGACTGCTCAAGGGTAACGGCGTGCCCAGCTTCAAGGTGGACGTTATCTACCGCGCCGTGAAGTTCTTCGGTGAGGCTGCGTGGGAGAACACAGCCGAGGACCTGAAGTATTTGCGCTGGCTCAAGAAGAAGCTCAGCGATG
>CAZUFQ010000151.1:0-10676 GCA_964618735.1 uncultured Enterobacteriaceae bacterium | reverse complement strand
CCGTTCATCTTCTTAACGCACTCGTGCGCTGTGGCGCCTTCCTTCTTCGGTGATTATTTTCATGTCGAATTTGCCAATTGGCGACGTGTCTAGCGGCTCGCGCGTCAACCAGCTTGTTACTGAAAGAGACGACAGTTGTTGAAGATCGCCTTCCACTCCCATATACAGATCTTCCAGGTTCTCGCGAACGATGACGAAATCAATCCCTTCCGGATTTTTTAGCGGACTCCGAAACCCTGGACGCCAACGGGCTGGTCGCACATTGGCAAATGTCTTTTTTCCCCACCGCAGATGATTGAGACCGCCAGTAGTGCCATTAGTCGAGCCGAACAACGTAGAGTCCGAACGGTCAATCGCTTCTCGTAACGCCTGGTTGAATGCGGAACGCGAGCCGTACTGTTTGACGCCTTGCTCGCCTGAAGAAAATTCTGTGAAGGTGATATCGAGCGCCAGGCTTTTAAGAATTTTAACACTGGGGGCCATGGCCTCCGGGGCGGCGTCGTCGCCAGGAATAATCACAACATGTTTGGGCATGCGTTCCTCTTTATTTCTGCCTTACTCTGTATAGAAGAAGAAAGGACGCTGGAGGGACGTACAGGGTACGCCCTCATTTTGATTTGGTCGAGGAGCGGTGAGTTGCCGTCTATGTGAGATCGAACTGAAAGATCGCGTTCATGCCTTTGGCGGCGGCGGGATTGAAAGTTTCGTTCATGCCGTCAACCACTTGCTGAACGGTTGTTGCGGGCGCGCTGCCGGCTCCGCGCGTTTGAAAAAGGCTTTGCAGTTTCAGAGCGAGACCCATGTCGCCGGCGATTTTCAGCTTTCCAGTCATAAACGCCATCTGTCCATTGAGTTTGCCATTGATCATGTCAAGATAATCGCCTTCCTTCATGGTGATGGTGATATTGGGCGCAGCATGCTTGCCAAGCTGCACATCGATTGTTTCGTTTGCTACAGAAAAGTAGTATTGGGTCGCCATGCGACAGCCTCCTATACAATTAGTGTTGCTACGCTAGCAAGTCCGTTCCGATTGGGGAAGCCTCCCCGTGCAGGCTCAGTCCTCCGAGCGCGTTTTGCGGTTGACGCCGAAACGTACCCTTCCTCTGGTCAAGCAAGGGATTGCAGAATCAAGCAGTGCACTGGATACTAGCAAAAAGTTTGGGAGGGGGTGCTATGACGCAGAGAAATGGAGCAACAAAATCCCTTTGGCGCAGAACATTGCGGGCTGTAACACTCATCGCCCTCGTCTTGGGGAGTGCGCCGGAATGGTTGCCGGCAGAAGAAGGGAAGAGCGTGGCTCGGGCTGATCTGGAAAAGGTCGCGGGTCAATCAACTGCAGAAATTACGACCACTGGCCGCAAGAGCGGTAAGCCACACACGAAGCCTATTTGGTTTGTCTACGACCAGGGACACTTATATCTGCAGTCCGGCAAAGAGGGAAAGTCCGATTGGTACTTGAATCTTAAGAAGAATCCGCAACTCGGCCTCAAAATCGGTGATCTCACCTTCTCCGGGAAAGCCAGGTTCGTGGAAGATGCCCAAGAGACCGAACGGATTCATGGTCTCTTTAGTAGCAAATATCTTCTCGCTCGCGCTGCCGGAGTTGTCGGCTCATCCATTGGTCACGGCAAGCCAATCGAAATAGAGATACAGTGACGAAACGGATCGCGCCCAATACGGGTGCATGACAAAATCCTGGATTCCGGGTCGCGGCCTGAGGCCTCGCCCAGAATGACGAATGAGGCGGAACCGTCCTTCCGGCACAAGCCGAAATCCAGTAGAGAGTCGAAGATATTTTTCCCAAGAAGCTGCTAGGCGCCCCACATCATACCGCCAGTTTGCAGCGAAACTGCGCTCTGTGCTATCCTCGTCTTTTGGGTATTTGTTTGTTGATTGCGGCGTTACTTTCTCTTTAGTGTTTCTTCTTGAAAATGTTATCGACCGCTAGCTTTTTGAGTGAGAGAACATGATATGACTCGTCAGCTCCAAAGGTGTTGACAACCATCACAACGTGGGCGTGCCCACAACACAGTTGGGATATGAACACGGTAACGTTCTCGGCTTTCGAGCTGTGGCCCAGGTGGATTGCCAGGATGGCCGGCAGTCTGGTGTTTCTCGTGGGCGTGCTCGTGTGCTTAGGCTGGGCGTTCGACAGCGTCGCTATCAAAAGTGTTCTGCTGGGATGGCCGAAAATGGCGGCCTCTACGGCGGTGGCGTTTGCGTTGTCCGGCATGGCTCTGTGGCTCATAGCTACGACGCCTACGAATTTGTCAGCGCCGCTGGTAAGAGAAAAGTTCATCCTGGCGCGTCGCTGGGTGACGTTGGGATGTGCGGGTAGTGTTGCACTGATCGGCTTACTCACACTGAGTGAGTATCTGCTGAGGTGGAACCTGGGGATCGACCAACTCGGGTTCAAAGAAGCGCCGCACGGGCTCGAGAGTCTCTCTCCGAGTCGCATGGCTCCCCTGACTGCCTTTAATTTTGTTTTGCTTGGAGGTGCGTTGCTTTTGACGCATAGTTCGCGCTTCCTTGGCGTATTTCAAACTCTCGCGTTGCTCGGCGGGTTGATCGGTTTGCTGGGATTTAGCCGCTATCTTTATGGCGGCGAACCCCTGATTCCCTACGCGCAAATGGCGATTCATACGGCGGTGACGTTTCTCCTCCTGAGCACCGGGATTCTCTGTGAGCGGACGGATGGCGGACTCATAGCGTTGCTCCTCACCGATGGTGCAGGCGGCGCCAGCGCCCGACAGTTGCTGCCTCCAGCACTATTTATTCCCTTCGCGCTTGGCTGGCTGCGATTACAGGGGCAGTACGCCGGGTGGTATGGCACGGAAGCCGGACTGTTTTTGTTCGCGCTGTCGAATGTCGTCGTGTTTAGCGCGTTGGTCTGGGCCAACGCGGCTCGGCTGCATCGCAGCGACATGGAGCGCAAACAAGCAGAAGAGGCGTTGCGCGAGAGCGAGCGCCGGTTCCGCGCACTCATCGAGCATAGTTCCGACGGCATTGCGGTGATCGATGCAGATAATAACATTCTTTATCTCAGCCCCGCTGTGGCGACCGTCGAGGGCTATACCGCCGAAGAACTTATCGGTAGAAATGGCATTGAGAATACTCACTCCGACGATTTACCGTTGCTTCATAAGATTGTCCAACAGCTTTTGGACCATCCAGGCCAACCTTTCCCAGTGCTATGGCGGCGTCGGCATAAGGACGGCCATTGGCTCTGGCTTGAAGGTGTGGCTATCAACCTGCTGCAGGATCCTGCCGTCCAGGGGATTGTCACTAACTATCGCGACGTGACCGAACGAAAGCTAGCAGAGCGGAAGCTTGAAACGCAGTTAGCGCACTTGGAACTGCTCAACCACATCACGCGCGCCATTGGCGAGCGTCAGGATCTTCCCAGCATCTTCCAAGTAGTCGTTTGCAGCCTGGAGGACAATCTGCCGATTGATTTTGGGTGTTTCTGTCTCTACAACCAGCCAGACGACGTCTTGACGGTGGCCTGTGTCGGTGTTCGTAGCGAGGGGCTAGCTCTCGAATTGGCTATGAGCGTGCAGACACGCATCCCCATTGATCGAAATGGCTTATCACAATGTGTGCAGGGCCAGTTGGTGTATGAGCCGGATCTCAGCAAGGCCTCGTTCCCATTTCTCAAAAAGTTGTGTAGCGCCGGTTTGTGCTCGTTGATTGTGGCTCCGCTGCAGGTTGAGAGTCAGGTCTTTGGAGTGCTCATCGCCGCCCGCCGCCAGCCCCACAGCTTCAGCAGCGGCGAATGTGAGTTCTTGCGCCAGCTCAGCGACCACATCGCCCTGGCCGCCCATCAAACCCAGCTCTATTCCGCTCTGCAGCAGGCCTATGACGACTTGCGCCAAACCCAACAAGCCGTGCTCCAACAAGAACGCCTGCGCGCCTTGGGACAGATGGCCAGCGGCATTGCTCACGATATCAACAACGCTATCTCTCCGATGATGCTCTACATCGAATCCCTGTTGGAGAAAGAGCCCAACTTAAGCCCAGGAGCCCGCGAACGTCTGGAGACTATCCAGAGCGCCATTGACGACGTCACCGCCACAGTGGCGCGCCTGCGCGAATTCTACCGCCAACGCGAACCTCAGTTGGCGTCCGCATCTGTGCATCTCAACCGCCTAGTCCAACAGGTCGTGGATCTCACCAGCGCCCGCTGGAGCAATATCCCCCAACAGCGGGGGCTCGTCATCGACCTACGTACAGACCTCGCGTCGGATCTACCCGCCATTCTGGGCGTGGAGAGTGAACTGCGCGAGGCTCTCATCAACCTCGTCTTCAACGCTGTCGACGCTATGCCTGACGGCGGGACCTTGACCCTGCGCACTCGCCTCTCCGACGCCGCTGCGTCAGCCGCAGGAGCGCCAGGACTTCGGTACGTGTATATAGAGGTAACAGACACGGGGGTGGGGATGGACGAGGAGACACAACGGCGGTGTCTGGAGCCGTTCTTCACCACCAAGGGCGAGCGGGGCACGGGGTTGGGGCTGGCCATGGTCTATGGCATCGTGCAACGCCACGGAGCGGAGCTGGAGATTGTCAGCACTGTGGGCCAGGGCACGACCATGCGCCTGAGTTTTGCCGTGCTCGCCACTCTCGTTGCTGATTCTTCTCCGCCCCCGGTGACGTACGCGGCGCCGTCGCAGCTACGCATCTTGGTAGTAGACGATGATCCACTGCTTATTAAATCCCTGCGCGACACGCTGGAGGGCGACGGGCATGTCATCACTACGGCTGATGGCGGCCAGGCGGGAATCGAGGCCTTTAGCACAGCCCAGCAGGGGGAAGAACCCTTTGCGGCGGTCATCACGGACTTGGGGATGCCGTACGTAGACGGGCGCAAAGTGGCTGCCGCCATCAAGGCGGCGTCGCTGGCCACCCCAGTCATTCTCCTCACCGGCTGGGGCCAGCGCTTAGAGGCTGAAGGAGACGCGCCGTCCAACGTGGACCGGGTGCTGAGCAAACCGCCTAAGCTCCGCGAGCTGCGTGTCGCACTCGCCGAGTTAACAGCCAGCGCCACACCGATCAGACGATCATGAATGCAAAACTGCAGAAAGACTTGTATCCTGAACAGGCATTTCTCTTTGCTTATTACTCTAGCGCAAGCACGTCCTGAGCTTACCGAAGGGCTGGAATCCAGGATTTTGTCATACACCGCGAGAGTGCTCGCGATTTGCTTTAGGGAGGGAGATTTCGCTATACTTTTCTTTGTGAACCCATCTAAAGTCTTTCGGCGTTCAAGAGAAAGAGGGTGATTGCTGGTCTGTCCGGCGGAGTGAATCCCTAATTGGGTTTAGGAGTGCTACATCACGTTTCGCTTGCAGGTTTAAAAAATCCCACAGGTAAAGTGAGCTAACAATGGCCAAGGATGGCAAGGGTTATCGCTGGCCCCGCGTTTGTCGCCAGGGTTCTGGCTCTGTGCGAAGATTGACAGGAAGTCAGCAAAAAAACACCGTATATCAGTCAACAGTTGGGCGCTACCACTAAGCATCAAAAGTCTACAGTGATCCCTGAGATTATGCGCTTACTCGCACACCGCACCGGATTGCGCCAGATACTTTTTCAACCTCATTACTATGCGGGCGCAAAAAACTGCCTCTTCTCATCCTCAATATTTCCTCAGTCAAGAGAGGGAGCAATGAAGGGTTTCATTACTCATTACGTTACGACGGAACAGAATCGTCTACGCTTTCGGCGTCATTGGTTCTGTCACAATTTGTTCTTGGTCTTTACCTTCACGGCTTTTGCCCTGGTTATTTTCGCCAGCGCCAGCTTCGCACAAACTCAAGAAGCGCCACCGTCTGCCAGCACGCTGAAAAAATTGAGCGTCGAAGAACTCATGAACATCGAAGTGACTTCGGTTTCCCGACGTCCAGAAAAATTATCGGAAACCGCCTCGGCTATTCAGGTCATTACGCAAGACGATATTCATCGCTCCGGCGCCACGAGTCTCCCGGAGGCGCTGCGTTTAGCTTCAAACCTTGAGGTGGCCCAGGTGAGTTCGCGCCAGTGGGCCATTAGTGCGCGCGGACTCAACTCTACAACCGCCAACGAGTTACTTGTACTGATCGACGGGCGTTCACTCTATTCGCCGTTGTTCTCGGGAGTGTTTTGGGACGTGCAGGATACGCTTCTGGAGGACATCGACCGGATCGAAGTCATCAGCGGACCAGGAGCGACATTATGGGGCGCCAACGCGGTCAACGGCGTCATTAATATCACCACCAAGAGTGCGAAAGACACCCAGGGGGTGTTCCTGGAAGGCGGCGGCGGCACTGAGTTGCGCGATTTCGGCGGCGTGCGCTACGGCGGCGCGCTTGCTCCCAATCTCTACTTTCGAGTCTATGGCAAATATTTCGACCGTGACAGCACAGTGCTTCCCACCGGTCGGGATGCGACTAATAGCTCGCGTATGGGTCAAGGCGGTTTTCGCTTGGATTGGGATGGGTCGGCAAATAATCTCCTCACCTTACAAGGGGACCTTTACGATGGCCGGATTGCCCAACCAAGTAGGGATGACATCATCCTAAGCGGTCGGAATGTGCTCGGCCGGTGGTCGCATACGTTTTCTGAAGACTCTGACCTCAAACTGCAAGTGTATTACGACCAGACCCATCGGCGCATGCCCGGCTCTATCGCCGAAAGCCTTGATACCTATGATGTTGATTTTCAACACCGGTTTCCCCTCGGCGAGCGGCACGATGTGGTTTGGGGTCTCGGCTATCGGCTCATCAACGACAATGTCGGCAATCCTCCGACCGTGGCTTTGCTCCCGCCCCGTGTCTCGCGGCAGTGGTTCAGCGGGTTTGTCCAGGACGAAATTGCGTTAGTGAAAGACCGACTGCATCTGACGCTCGGCACGAAGATCGAACACAATGATTACACGGGTGTTGAGATTCAGCCCAGCGCCCGTCTGGCCTGGAGACTGAGCCCGCAACAGACCGTGTGGGCGGCCATTTCACGCGCCGTCCGCACGCCTTCGCGGATTGACCACGATTTTTTTGCTCCCCGCAACCCGCCGTTTACACTGCTTACCGGCGGCCACGGTTTTGACTCCGAAGAACTACTCGCTTATGAACTGGGCTATCGCGTTCAACCTCATGAGCGGCTTTCCCTGTCGGCAGCGGCCTTTTATAACGCCTACGACAACCTCCGCAGCATAGAACGGGTCAATCCGTCCAAGGTTCTTCCTTTTATGATAGCCAATGGACAGAAAGGGGAATCCTATGGAACGGAGTTGACAGCAACCTATAACGTTACGGATTGGTGGCGGCTCCGAACGGGCTATACGGAATTGCATGTTCACATCCGTCCCAAACCAGGCAGCACCGACACCTCTCATGGCCGCAACGAATCGCACGATCCCAGTCATCAAGTCTCCTTGCATTCATCACTCGATTTACCTGGCCAGGTTGAGTTTGACGCTGCGTTTCGCTATGTGAGTCGCATCGCTAATCAGCGAGTCCCAGATTATAGCGAGTTGGACGTGCGCCTGGCTTGGCAGCCGATTCCCACACTAGAATTTTCCCTCGTCGGCCAAAACCTTTTGCACGGTCAGCACGTTGAATTTGGTTCCCCGACTACGCGCCAAGAGATCGAACGCGGCATGTACGGAAAAATTGTATGGCGCTTCTAAAAGCCCTCGCATACCTGTGGGCGCGCCGTAGCGGAAAAAGTTTGTCCGCCGTTTGGGTGGTCATAGCCGCTGTGTTGTTCTCAAGCAGGCTGGAAGCGCCGGCGGAAACGCCCCCGCCTCAGGAGTATCAGCTCAAGGCCGTTTTCTTGTTTAATTTTGCTCAGTTTGTCGACTGGCCTCCTAAAGCCTTTCCCGAAGCTCAGACCCCACTGATCATTGGCGTTCTGGGACAGGACCCGTTCGGCGTGTATTTAGATGAGACCGTACGTGGTGAAACCGTGAACAACCGACCCTTGACCGTCCAACGCTATCACCGAGTGGAGGAGATCAAGACGTGTCATGTGCTGTTCATCAGCCGGTCGGAAGTGGACCGGCTGGAGAAGATTCTCGCCGACTTGAAAGGCCGGAACATCCTCACCGTGAGTGATGCCGAGGGCTTTGCCGCGCGCGGCGGCATGATCCGATTCATCATCGAAAAAAACAAAATTCGCTTGAGAATCAACCTGGAGGCCGCCAAAGACGCCGACTTGGTGATCAGTTCCAAGCTGCTGCGGCCGGCCGAGATCGTCGCTCCAGGAGAGGATTAGCCGATGCCACTCACAGACACGCCAATCCAGCGGAAGCTGATGACGATTCTGTTGTTGACTAGCGGGGCGGTATTGCTGCTGACGTGCGCGGCGTTTCTTGCCTGTGAGTTCTTGACCTTCCGGCAGGCCATGGTCCGAGAACTCTCCACGCTGGGCGCAATCATCGCCGACAACAGCACTGCCGCATTGGCCTTTGACAACCAGAAAGACGCGAAAGAAATTCTCGCCGCACTCAAAGCCGAACAGCACATCGTGTCCGCTTGCCTGTACGACAAGGAAGGAGGCCTGTTTGCAAAATATCCCGAGCGCCTGACCGCCGACGCTTTTCCTATCGCGCCGGCAAAGGATGGGTATCGGTTCGAGCGCTCGCAACTGGTTGCTTTTCATCCGGTTGTGCAAGGAAGCAAACGTCTCGGTACGCTCTACTTGAAATCCGATATGGGGGCAATGTATGGGCGGTTGCGACTCTATGGCGGCATCGTCCTTCTGGTTATAGTCGTTTCTTTCTTAGTGGCGTATACCCTTTCCCAGACGCTGCAGCAGCAGATTTCACAACCTATTTTGGCCCTGGCTGAGACCGCCAAAGCTATCTCGGATCGGCAGGATTATTCCGTTCGGGCCACAAAACTGGGCCAGGATGAATTGGGCCTGCTCACCGATGCGTTCAATCACATGCTCACACAAATCCATGAGCAGAACCGGGCCTTGACGGAAAGTGAAGAACGCGTGCGCGCCGTCTTGAATTCCGCGCTCAGCGCCGTAGTGGTGGTCGATTCCGAGGACAAGATTATCGAGTGGAATGCTCGAGCCGAAAAAGTATTCGGCAGGACGCGTCAGGAAGCGCTCGGACAATCATTGTCAAAAACAATTATACCGCCACGTCATCAAGAAGCGAATCGGCGCGGCCTGGAACGCTTTCTGGTCACCGGGGAAAGTCCGATTGTGAATCGGCTCATGGAGATAAATCTCTTACGCCGCGACGGCGGTGAATTCCCGGTAGAATTATTCATCAGTCCACTGAAAATCGGTGATAGGGTGACGTTTTGCGGTTTCCTCACCGACATTACGGAACGCAAGGAAGCGGAGACCAAACTGCAAGCCCAATTCAGCCGGCTCGCCCTACTCAACCACATCACCCGGGCTATGGGCGAACGGCAAGATCTGCAGAGTATTTTCCAAGTCGTAGTCCGTAGCGTTGAAGAAAGTTTGCCCGTCGATTTCGGTTGTATCGGTCGCTACGACCCGGCGCGTCAACTGCTTACCGTTGTTCATGTCGGCGTTGGGAGCCAATCTCTGGCAATGACGCTGGCTCTGACAGAGCAGGCAGATATTCCGGTTGACAAGAATGGCCTGGCCCGGAGCATGCGCGGGCAATTGGTGTACGAGCCGGACATCGCCGAGGTGCAGTTTCCATTTCCGCAACGACTGGCCAACGCCGGTCTACGTGCGTTGGTCGCGGCGCCGCTGCTCGTCGAAAGCAATGTGTTTGGCGTTTTTATCGCTGCGCGGCGGCAACCGCACAGCTTCAGCAGCGGCGAATGTGAGTTTCTGCGGCAGTTGAGTGAACACGTCGCCTTAGCCGCCCACCAGGCCCAGCTCTATGACTCCTTGCAGCAAGCGTATGATGACTTGCGCCAAACCCAACAGGCCGTGCTGCAACAGGAGCGCTTGCGGGCGCTGGGGCAAATGGCCAGCGGCATTGCCCACGACATCAACAATGCTCTCTCCCCCGTTTCCCTCTACACGGAATCACTCTTGGAGCGGGAGCCGAACTTGAGCGAGCGAGCACGGGACTATCTGGTCACCATTCAACGCGCCATTGATGATGTCGCCCATACGATCTCTCGCATGCGAGAGTTCTATCGACAACAAGAGCCCCAACTCACGCTGCTCGCGGTCAATTTGACGCGGTTGCTGCCGCAGGTCATTGATTTGACGCGCGCCCGCTGGAGCGATATTCCGCAACAACGGGGCTTAGTCATCGACATGCGCACAGACCTCGCGCCGGATCTGCCAGCCATCATGGGGGTGGAGAGCGAACTCCGCGAGGCCCTCATCAATCTCATCTTCAACGCGGTGGATGCGATGCCCGAAGGCGGCGTCCTGACGGTGCGTACGCGAGCCGTGTCCGATGGATCACTGGGGGACGCCCTCACGCAGGTGCAGGTAGAAGTCTGCGACACGGGTGTAGGCATGGATCCCGAAACGCGGCGCCGCTGTCTGGAGCCGTTCTTCACCACCAAGGGTGAGCGCGGCACCGGACTAGGCTTAGCTATGGTGTATGGCATCGTGCAACGGCATAGTGCGGGGTTGGAGATTGAGAGCGCGGTGGGTAAGGGCACGACCATGCGACTCATCTTCGCCGCGCGCATAGTCACAGCTGAAGGAAAGTTCTTGTCTGAAGTCCGCCCTCAGGCGCCGTCCCG
>CAZUFQ010000150.1:0-10681 GCA_964618735.1 uncultured Enterobacteriaceae bacterium | reverse complement strand
CCAGTCTATGGCAACTGGATTATTACCAAACAACCCGAGATGCAAAATGCGTCGTTCGCATATACACGTCAACTCGCGCTGCTGGCCGAGGAGATCGGCTTTGCCACCGTGCTCTTGGCCGAACATACGTTTAATCCTTTTGATCCTACGAGTGATCAACTCGAAACCTGGACCTCCACGGCTGGTCTCGCCACGATCACCAAACATATCGAACTCATGCCGGCGCTACGTCCGACGTTTAAGCATCCCGTGGTGGCTGCGAAAATGGCGGGGAACATTGATCACATGAGCGGAGGTCGGGCGGCGATCAATCTGGTCTCTGGCTGGTGGCAGCAAGAAAGTGATGCGATGGGATTGCCGAGCCTGCCGCATGATGATCGCTACCAGCGTTCGGAAGAATATCTGACGATTCTCAAAGGCCTGTGGACGCAGCCGCACTTCACTTTTTCTGGTCAATACTATCAAGTCAACGATGTCACGCTGGCTCCATTCCCACTGCGCAAACCTCATCCCAAAATTTACCTGGGCGGCGAGTCTGAAATTGCCCAGCGCTTGGCTGCGAAAATGGCGGATGAATATCTGATCAACGGCCGTCCTCTTGATAAAACCAAACAGTTAGTTGACCAGGTTCGTTCTTACGCCGCGCATCATGACAGAGAGTTTCAGTGTGGCATTAGCGCCTTTGTGATCTGTCGCGACACCGAAGCGGAAGCGTGGCGGGAGCATGAACGTCTGCACGCACTCCGGTTCGAGGAGGCCATTCCTGGGGTGGATAAGAAGGTCATTATGATTCGCACTTACGCGTATTCGCCCGGCTATGTGGGATCAAATGGCGGTACGGCTGCCGGTTTGGTTGGCGCGCCGCAGCAGATTGCTGACCGTTTACAGGAGTTTCTTGACATTGGCGTGACCACATTCCTGTTGCAGTTTCATCCGATGCTGGAAGAGATGCAACGCTTTGGCGAACAAGTTGTACCGCTGCTAGAGAAGGCCGGCGTGTGGGCGCATCCCGCTCTGGGTGGCCGCTAAAGCGAAGGACTTGCCATTGAGGTATGCTCAGTCTAGCTACAACACACAGGAGAAAATTCTATGAAAGCACTCGCCTTTTTAGGCATTGGCAAAGTCGGCATTATCGAAAAACCTATTCCCGACGTCGGACCAAACGATGCGGTCATCAAAACAACAGGTTCGCTTATTTGTACTTCGGATGTGCACACCGTCCGTGGCGTCATTGCGATTCCCGAAGGCCGCGTGCTTGGCCATGAAAGCGTCGGCCTCGTTTACAAAGTTGGCGCGAACGTCACTCGTTGTAAGGAAGGGGATCGGGTTGTGGTCTGCGCGATTACACCGTGCGGCCATTGTGATTATTGTCAACGTGGATTTCCTTCGCAATGCGGCGGCATGCTCGGCGGGTATAAATACACTACCCAACGGGATGGAAACTTGGCGGAATACTTCTTTGTTAATGATGCAGATTACAATCTGACGCCGATTCCGAAGTCCCTTACCGACGAACAAGCGTTGTACACCACAGACATGATGACCACCGGTCTCGCCGGCGCTGAGAATGCTGAGATTCCTCCGGGTGGAACCGTGGCAGTGTTTGCGCAAGGACCGGTTGGCTTATGTGCGACGATGATGGCGCGGCTGCTTGGCGCCGGCCTCGTCATTGCTGTTGAATCCAAACCGGATCGCAAAGCCCTGGCTCAAAAAGTCGGCGCCGATGTCGTGGTTGATCCCACCCAAGGCGATGTCGTTGAACAAATTAAAAAGCTTACTGGCGGAGAAGGGGTAGACTCGGCGATCGAGGCCCTCGGTCATCCTGTGACGTTTGAAAACTGCATCAAAGCGACGCGGCCTGGCGGCGTGATTTCCAACGTTGGTTATCACGGCGAAGCAGGCAATACTTTGAGTCTGCCGCTGCCGGAGTTTGGTTTGGGCATGGGCGACAAAAAGATTCGCACGGCCCTGTGCCCTGGAGGACGCGAACGGATGGCGCGCTTGCTGCGCCTGTTAGAAACCGGGAAGGTTAACCCGACTCCGTTGACGACGCATCGCTTTCCCTTTGCGCAAGTTGAGCAGGCCTTTCACATGATGGAGACCAAGGAAGACAACATTATTAAGCCGTTGATTACGTTTTGATGTGGAGTAATACTGTCAAATAATAAGATTCCTTACAGCGTTTTTCAGTTGTGTGAAGAGAGGGAAACTAATCGGTGCGTGACAGGCCGCTTGCTGCCCGCGTAGTACGGTTGCACTGCTGGACAAGCCAGCAGTGGCACGCTTCCTCAATAGGAAGAAACCTGGCTCAGGTCTTCTCGTTCAAGTAAAAACCGCTGGAACGCAGCGCCTTGCGAACAAAATCTTGTTGCAGCGGCGTCAGTTTCTCAATGGCTTCTTCATCGATGCGAGTCGTGTGATCCATTATCGCTGATCCCCACGACTCGCTCCCATCTTCGGGACAAAATGTGACGCCAAAGAGCGAGGCCGCTGTGAAATCTACGGCGCGAAGATCCGCTCCACGAAAGTTGGCTCCTTCGACATCGGCCCCAATTCCGTTGAAACTCCGGAAGGAAGCGCCATGGAGATTCGCTCCTTCAAAGTGCGCGTTGGAAAGATTCGCTCCATCAAAGCAAGCATTTGACAACTGGGCCTCTGCAAAATGGGCGTCACGCAGTATGGCCCCGCGCGCCTGCAAGCCAGCCAGGTTTTGTCTTTCCGCGCGGAGGCCGAGTACATTCCGGCCTGAGAGATCACGCCGCTGCAAGAGTGCGTAGGCCTCTGTATGACTCAAATTGGGAACGATATAGCGTTGTTCTTTCCAGGGATCGGCTTCGTTATGATAGCCGGCTTCGCTCTCCCAGTAGCCGAGTTGATCGTCCTCCAGTACCTGAATCTCTTCGAGCCATTTCACACTCTTGTACAGATAGCGGCCTGGCACAATGATACGTACCGGACCGCCGTGCTCAGGTGTTAACGGCTGGTCCTGATGACGCAACACTACGAGTGGGTCCAGAGTAAGAGCATCCGCGAGAGCAAGTGAAGTGCTGTGGCCACGCGCACTGCGTGCGATAAAAGAAAGATAGCGGGCCTCTGGTAGAGGCTGACAACGGTCGAGCAGCGTACGGAGGGGCACGCCTCCAAAAGGCATCGCCAATTTGGACCAGCGTGTGACACAGTGAAGGTCGATACGACGAGAGACCTGCGGCAAAGCCGCAAGCTCAGCAAGCGTCCACGAGCATGATGTAGCCACTAGGCCGGCAAGGCGCACCTGCCACGCTTCCTGATGTCTGTGGGGATCCGCAGTTTTCTCTCCGACCACAGGCCATTTGTCGGGGGCGGCTAATTGTTGGTGGGGAGGAAGCGACCCCTGTTCAGCCATCTGAGTTAGGCACTCCCTGCGGACATAAAGGTCTTCGTAATGAGCGCTTGGGCCTCTGCTTGAATACTCCGAAGGTGAGTTTCACCGAGAAAACTCTAATCATAAATTTTGTAGACATCTTCGGTCCCCGATGGGCGGGCGGCGAACCAACCGTTTGCAGTGACCACTTTAAGTCCGCCGATGGCGGCGCCGTTCCCCGGAGCTGTAGTCAGCACCGAGAGGATTTTTTCTCCTGCAAGTTCCGTCGCTGATAGTTGTTGCGGTGAAAGTTTTTGTAAGATGGCTTTCTGGGCCGCCGTTGCTGGGGCGTCAATGCGCTGATAGACGGGGGAGCCAAATTCCTTCGTGAGGTCTTGATAGTATTCGCCGGGGTCACGGTCGACTTTGGCGGTTATTTCTGCGGCTAACAGACCCAAAATCAGCCCGTCTTTGTCCGTGCTCCAGACCGAGCCGTCGCGTCGTAAAAAAGAGGCTCCTGCGCTTTCCTCGCCGCCAAAACCGAACGAGCCGTCCAGCAGCCCTTCCACAAACCACTTGAACCCCACTGGCACTTCGACGAGCCGCCGTCCCAGCTTTGTCGCCACCCGATCGATCATGCTGCTGCTCACCAGTGTCTTGCCAATCGCAGCGTCCTTTCGCCAACCCGAGCGATGTTGGAACAGATAGGAAATGGCTACGGCAAGGTAATGATTGGGATTCAAGAGTCCAGCACTGCGAGTGACAATGCCGTGGCGATCGTTGTCAGGGTCATTCGCGAATATAATGTCAAAATGTTCCTGTAGAGCGATAACGCTCGCCATGGCGTACGGCGAGGAACAATCCATGCGGATTTTTCCATCCCAGTCGACGCTCATGAATCGGAAAGTTGGATCGACCACAGGGTTAACATTTGTGAGTCGTAGGCCATACCATTCAGCAATCGGTTCCCAATAGGCGACGCCTGATCCACCGAGCGGGTCCACGCCAATCGCCAATTTCGCGCCGTGTATAAGGTCCATATCAATGACCTCATCGAGATCGTTGATATACGTCTGCAGATAATCATGTCGATGAGTGGTGGTTGCTGTGCGAGCCCGTTCGTAGGGAGTACGTTGGACCGTGCTGAGTCCTTCCGCCAGCAAAGCATTGGCCCTGTTCTCGATCCAACGAGTCACAGTGGTGTCAGCCGGGCCGCCATGTGGCGGATTATATTTGAAGCCTCCGTCTTCCGGTGGATTGTGGGACGGGGTAATAACGATGCCGTCAGCAAGGCCAGTCGTGCGGCCGCGATTGTACATGAGAATGGCGTGCGAGATCACCGGAGTGGGCGTGTACCCAGCATCTTTATCGATCATGACCTCCACGCCATTTGCCGCCAAGACTTCCAACGCGCTAACGAAGGCAGGCTCTGACAGGGCATGGGTGTCCATACCGAGAAACAGCGGACCGGTAATCCCCTGTTGCTGGCGATACTCACAAATAGCTTGGCTGATGGCCAGAATGTGCCCCTCATTGAAAGAGCCTTTGAAGGCAGAGCCGCGATGCCCCGAGGTGCCGAACGCCACTTTTTGTGCAGGGGCGTTCGGATCAGGCCGTTCGGTATAATAGGCGGTAATTAATCGTGGGATATTGGCCAGCATTGCTGCAGAGGCTGGCTGCCCGGCTAAAGGATGAGTGCTCATAGCAATAATCCTACACAGAAATCACAATCTTCCCAAAATGGGCAGCGCTTTCCATCAAGCTGAGCGCGGCGCGCGCTTCAGTAAACGGAAAGACCCGATCAATCACCGGTTTGGTCTGGTGAATCGCCAGCGCCTTGTTCATTGCTTCAAACATTTCGCGCGAACCCACGTAAACGCCTTGCAGCCGGAGACCTTTCCTGAGCACAGGATAGGGGTCAATCTTACCGGCAAACCCAGTCAGAACACCAATCAGGCTGATCGTGCCGCCAACGCGAGCGGCTTTGAAGGATTGTTCAAGGGTGCCAGCCCCGCCGACTTCCACGACATGATCTGCTCCCTCTCCATTGGTCAGCTCTAGCGTACGTTTTGCCCAGTCTGGCGTGGTTTTATAATTAATCGTCGCCCATGCCCCAAGCTGTTTGGCCCGCGCTAGCTTCTCGTCGCTGCTGGAGGTGATAATCACGCGAGCGCCAGCCATAACACCAAACTGCAAAGCGAAGATCGACACCCCGCCGGTGCCTTGCACGAGAATCGTGTCGCCTGCCTTGATGTTGCCTTTGGTGACCATGCCTTGCCAGGCCGTGACCGCTGCACAGGGCAAGGTGGCGGCGTCTTCGTAGGTCATGTAGTCGGGGATGCGTATGACGCCGTCTTCATGCAGCACCACACGATCGGCAAGCATCCCGTCAATTGAGCCGCCGAGAGCCGAGCCGAAATGCTGGGGGAGGATATCGCCCGCAAGCCAATTCTGAAAAAAGATCCCGGCGACCCGGTCACCGGTTTTGACTCGGGTCACATCTGAACCCGTCTCAACGACTTCACCAGCGCCGTCAGAGCAGGGAATGAGCGGCAGTTTCACTTGCTGTGCGCCGCCAAATTTGACCGTAACGAGATCCCGGTAGTTCAAGGAAACCGCTTTCACCCTGACACGAATGTGCCCCGGAGGCAACATCGGGTCAGGGCGTTCAGAGAGTGTCAGTCCATCAATCGAGAACGTATCTTTTATTTCCCAGGCTTTCATGAGTCCCCCCTTATGATTAAGGTCCGAAGCTTCGCGACTATCCCATTACTTGTACTCGCTCAACTTCGACTTTGTAAATCACGCGCACTTCGCCAGGCTGACGGAAGGGGTATTTGTCTTGGTCAAGATATTTTTTGGCGAGGGAATCGATGTGCGCATCTGCGCCATTCTCAGTGACCTCGACGACTTTGCCGCGGATTTGCATGTAGCGATAGGGATTCTCGGGATCGGCAATGGCAAGCGCCACCTGCGGACGCTTCCGCATATTCTTGTCTTTCAAGCGTCCTTTCGCAGAATTAATGAGGATGTTGGTCCCGTCATAACCGAACCAGATGGGCGTCACTTGGGGACTGCCGTCTTTCATGAGCGTGCCCAAGTGAGCAAATGCTTTTTTCTGTAAGAGATCTTTATACTGGTCAGGAATTGCCACCATAGAAAAGCCTCCTCGTAAAATAGAGCGCTGTCTGTTGGGGGATTGTACTCAGCTCGGGCAGGGGAGTCGAGACGGATTTACACGTCGCGCCCGATCGCTTCACGGATATGCGATATCCCGTCACGCGCCAGTAACCTACAAAGACCCTGTACGACGCGACGCGGGAGAGAGGGCCCTTCATAGATGAGCCCGGTATAGAGCTGGATAAGGCTGGCGCCGGCGCGAATCCGCGCATAGGCGTCGTCCGCCGAAAAGATTCCACCTACGCCAATCAACGGCAACTTGCCTTCGACCGTTCGGAATAAAAGACGCAACACCTCAAGCGCGCGGGCCGCAACTGGTTTCCCGCTCAAGCCGCCATCTTCTTTAATCGGAGTGCGTAGGGTCTCGGGGCGAGTAATGGTGGTGTTGGTGGCGATCAGCCCGGAGACGCCAGTCGTTTGAGCGACTTGCGCGATCTCTCGCACTTCTTCGTCGGTAAGATCTGGCGCGATTTTCACCAGGATTGGTTTCCTGCTGGTATGGTTGTGCTCGGCTAGGCGTCTGTTGACGGCGAGCAATGCTTCTAACAAACGCTGCAACCGTTCGGCTTCTTGGAGCTTGCGCAACTCTGGGGTATTCGGCGAGCTGACGTTCACAACCATATAGTCAGCAAAAGGAAGCAGTAGCTCGCAACTTTCAACATAATCCTCGACTGCCTGTTCGAGCGGCGTGACTTTTGATTTACCAATGTTGAATCCAAGCGGAATGGGATGCGGCTGACCTGGAGGCAAGACCCGCTTCAGCCTGCTCGCAACTGCTACAGCGCCGTCATTGTTGAACCCCAATCTATTGATAAGCGCCTGGTCCCGCGGCAGACGAAAAATCCGTGGTTTGGGGTTGCCGGGCTGCGCCTTCGCGGTGATCGTGCCCAGCTCGGCGAAGCCAAAACCAAGCAGACGCCAAACAAGGGGAACAGCGGCGTTCTTATCGTACCCTGCAGCCAAGCCAACTGGATTAGGGAATCGCAGCCCCCAGAGTTCCTGCTTGAGGCGCGGATCACTTAGTAATGATGGGGCGATAGTGCTGGAATGCTGCAGCAGCCTAAGCATGTTCAGCACCAGATGATGTGCTTGCTCAGGATCGAGGGAGAAGAAGAAGGGACGGAGGTAGGAGTAAAGCATGGAGGAAGAGCAGAAATCCGTGTCGTGAGGATATTACCTATAGGGAAGACGCACCAAGCTATGGGATGCGGAGCAGGGGCTTTTTCTCCTCTCCCTTGAGGGGAGAGGATACAGGAGAGGGTGATGGCTGCAGGCATCCCCTCACCCTAGCCCTCTCCCCCAAGGGGCGAGGGAACCGGCAGCCGAGAAGGCTCACATCTGTGTCGCTCCACATCTTGCTGTAGCGTTTCTATAGAAAGGATGTCTTTTTATTTTTTCCTGTTGTGATTGTTTAAGTAGCCATCCTTCGTGCAGTGATGTTGTTCTCTGTGCTCGTGAGAGTGGGTGAGTCCCACTCTTGAGGCTTCACCCAATCCCATACAACGCGGCGCAGTTATCCGCCACGATCTTTTGCACTTCGCTCGCTGGCACACCGTCAAAATCGCGGGCGATCACTTCTTGTGAGCGCGGCCAGGTAGAGTCGGAATGGGGAAAGTCTGACGCCCACATCAGGTTGTCTACGCCTGCATAGTCGCGTGTCAGGACGCCGATGCGATCGTCTTGAAATGTTGCGTACACTTGCCGCTTGAAGTAGAAACTCGGCGGTTCGGGAATCGCGGTAGTTTTCTCCAGGTAGCGATATTTCTCATACGCGTGATCCATGCGTTGCAGATAGTGACCGATCCAGCCAATGTCATTTTCCGCCGAAACAATCTTGAGCTGTGGAAAGCGTTCGAGCACACCACCGAAAAGGAGATCGCTTAGAGAGCGTTCAATCGCGTGCGGCAACGAGGGATAGCTCTTCATTACACTGGCGCCGATGCCGCTGCCTTTCCGACCGGTGAGGATATGTAACGAGAGAGACAGATTGTGAGTCTGCGCGACAGCCCACATCGGGTCCCACACGGGATTGTCGTAGGTGCGATCTTCCGGCGGAATTCCCCAAATGAGGCCGCCTTTGAGTCCCAGCTTGGCGCAGCGTTCAATTTCGTTGACAGCGTCTTGGACTTGGTCCATCGGAATCAGCGCAATACCGGCAAACCGGCGCGGATCATGAGCGCAAAAGTCCGCCAGCCAGTCATTGTACGCCCGAAAACTCGCGGCGCGGAGCCCGCCGTCTTCAATGCCGTAGAGCAACATCCCGAGGCTGGTGTACAACACCTCGCCCTGCACGCCGTCGATCTCCTGATCTTTGACCCGCTGCACGGGATCCCACGATCCTGGACGCACCCCAGGGTAGCCCTTGCTCATCTCGGTCGCATAGTTTTTGGGGTCCACTCCCGCCACAGCGAAGCCGGACACGGAAAACGGCTGCAATCCCTCGCAAACGAAAAAATCCCCTTTGGCGCCGTTGGCTTCTTTGACGACGTGAGGAGCGCGGTCGCGATAGCGTGCGTCGATGCGCGACGTCCAGACATCCGCAGGTTCGACAACGTGCGAATCAGCAGAGAACACTCGCGGTAAACTCATACTTTCCTCCTTCTGCCTGCTTTCGCGACTCTACCGCTGGCGGGAAGGAGGGTCAAGGTTTGACGCGTTGTTACGGGCGTTCGCTCCGCTCTTCGTTTTCGTTTTGCAGCATCCCCAAGGTCGCAAAGGCTGCGGCTTGGTCGGCGCTCTTTTTATTGGGACCGGCGCCGCGACCGTATAGCTTGCCGGCAATCGAAACTTGGCTCACAAATTGCCGCTCGTGATCCGGGCCGCGTGTTTCAACTACGGTGTAGATAGGAGTCTCTTTAAAGATCTTTTGTGTAATTTCTTGCAGGCGTGTCTTGTTATCGAACGAAATGACGTGAGATTTCTCCTCGAGATCTGCGGCAAAGTGCCGCGCCACGAGTTCGTGCGCGGGCCCGAATCCTCCGTCAAGGTATACGGCGCCAAGCACGGCTTCGTAAGCTGAAGCGAGGATGGACGGCTTTTCGCGTCCGCCGCTCCGTTCTTCACCGCCGCCGAGCAGTAACCACTGTCCCAGCGACAACGCAGTAGCTTTTGTGGCAAGCACCCGAGCATTGACTAGCGACGCGCGCATTTTTGAGAGGTCGCCCTCGCTAGCATTAGGAAACCGCGCCATCAGCAAATCGCTCATGGCTAAGCCAAGCACGGCGTCGCCAAGGAACTCTAATTTTTCGTTGTGGGCTTGACCTGGCCGCGATTGCGAGGAGCGGTGCGTCAACGCCAAAATAAGCAAGTCCCGGCGTAGAAAGGTGTATTGAAGAATCTCTTCCAGTTGGGAAATTTCAGACATAAGCTCAGCGTAGAAATTCTGAATTCCGAATTCTGAATTCCGAATTCTCTTTGAGAATTTCCCCCCACAACGTTTCCCCATTCGTTCTCGTAATGACGACTGGAACTTCGCGGTTCATGTCAGCATCGTCGCCGGAGGCCAGCACGCGCAAATAGTTACGGCTATATCCTTTCAAATGACCGCTACTCTTATCCCGAGAATGTTCAAAGAGCACGGGCAACGTTTGGCCGATGAACTGACGGGCGAAAGCGGTTTTCTTTTGCTCCCCAAGTTTGCGCACCAAACGAGCGCGTTCGTCGATAACAGGTTGTGAGACTTTCTCACTGAACTTCGCCGCCGTGGTGCCGTTGCGAACCGAATACGGGAACACGTGAAAATAGGTGAACGGACTTTCCGCTAAAAAGGCCACACTCCGTGCGAATTCTTCTTCACCTTCGCCAGGAAAGCCAACAATAAAATCCGTACCGAGCGCGGCGTGCGGTAAACATTCACGCAACCGCGCCAAAACTTCGCGAGCGAGCCTGGTTTCATAGCGCCTGCGCATGCCCGCAAGCACCCTATCATCACCAGACTGCATAGGGATTGCAATGTGGGGAACAACTTGGTGACATTTACCTTGGGGGTTGGGAAGGCGGAGGAGGAACCCCGGCGGGAGGATGCGGGTGTGGCAGACGACGAGCCTTGGGGCGTGCGGCTGTTCTCCTCGCTGGGAGGGGGCATGCCCTGGTTGCTGCCCCTTTTGCTCTTGTTGGAGGAAGAGGTGGACGAGGAGGTAGAGGCGCGAGCGCTGCTGCGGC
>CAZUFQ010000149.1:889-10685 GCA_964618735.1 uncultured Enterobacteriaceae bacterium | reverse complement strand
ACGACAGAGAGACCGAGTCCCGTGCCCTCGCCGATCGGCTTCGTCGTGAAAAAGGGATCAAAAACACGCGCCATAACTTCCGCTGTCATCCCGCACCCCGTGTCTCGCACTGTGAGTTGGCTGTACGCCCCTGGGGTAAGAGGCGGACGAGCGCGAGCAAACTGTTCTTCAACGTCAACATTTTGTAGACTGATTTCCAACACCCCGGCTTGGTCTCCCATGGCCTGTAGAGCATTAACACTGAGATTCATGACGACTTGATGAATCTGCGTGGGGTCGGCCAGCACAATACTGCCCGCGATCTCTAGAGAGGTGCGAATCTCAACCGTTTTTGGCAAGATTGCTCGTAGCAACCGCACGCTTTCTTCCACCTCACGTTCGAGGACCACCGGTTGGCGCGATTGCGTGCTGGGGCGGCTAAAGGTCAGTAATTGCTGAACGAGTTCTTTGGCCCGATGGCCAGCGTTCAGCACCTCTTCAAGGTTGCTTCGCGCCAGAGTTCCATCTGGAACGCTTTTTTTGAGCAACTCGCTAAAGCCGATGATCGGCGTGAGCAGGTTGTTAAAATCATGGGCAATGCCGCCAGCGAGAGCACCTACGGCCTGTATTTTTTGCATTTGCGCCAGTTGCATTTGTAATTGTTGAGTTTCTTCCTCGAATTGAACCCGCTCTGCAATATCGCGAAAAAAACCGTGCGTCGCGACGAGTCGGCCATTTTGACGCCGTCCACTCACCGTGCCTTCTACAGGAATGGTCCTGCCGTCTTTCGCGACAAAAGCGATCCGAACCTGTGAGAATTCTTGTCCCGCTATGACTCTGGCAAACAAACTTTGGCACTGTGCCTGAAAGTCAGGATGCACGATGTCGAAGAGCGTCAATAAGGGCACTTCTTCTGTTGTATACCCCAATGTGTTCAGCCACGCACTGTTAACGAGCAGAAAATGCCCGTCGGGGCTGACGCTTTGCACCAGGTCATGCGTGCTTTCGACCAGACTGCGGTAGCGCTCCTCGCTCTCCTGCAAAGCTTCCTCTGCGCGCTTACGGTCGGTGACGTCACGAGAATTGATAATCATTCCTCTGAGGGTAGAATTCTCGGGGAGATTCTTCCCTATACTTTCCAATACGCGCCAGGAGCCATTTTGGTGACGAAAGCGATACGTAGGAGGGTCGAGCCCCTCTGTGCGATCGACTTTGGTGAGGGAGAAAATGTGGAGCACCCTCGGCAAATCATCTGGGTGAATAAAGTTGAAGGCGTTCTTTTTGATCAGGTCCTCGGACGTATAATTCAGCACTCGTTGGTGAGAAGGGCTGACGTATAGAATTGTTCCGTCATTGGCGAGAATGGAGATAAGATCTGAAGCATCTTCGATTAAGGAGCGGAATAGCTCCTCACTGCGTTGTAAGGTGTCTTCTGCACGGCGACGTTCCTCCATCTCGGCTTCCAGCTGTTGATTGGCAGTACGTAATTGTTCAGTGCGTTGCTGGACTCGTCGTTCGAGTTCCTCTTCTAGATGCTTGCGTTCAGTGATATCACGAAAAATCACTTGCACTCCAAACGGGACCCCCGCCGGGTTACGCATAAATTGGGCTTGTACTTCCGCTAACATTATTGTCCCGTCTTTCCGTAACAATTCCAATTCGAAGAGCGAAGGAAGTTGCTCGCCGGCTAATACGCGGTGGATGCGCTCCTGCGCCAGCGCAGCCGCCTCCGCAGTAGTAAATTCATCTTGACTGTGTCCAATCATTTCTTCTCGCGACCATCCAAGTATAAGCTCAGCCCCGCCGTTTATTTCTGTTACAACGCCGTCGAGGGTGAGGGTGGCGATCCCATCGTTGGTGTTTTCGAAGATCTGTTGGTAGCGTACTTCACTTGCTTGCAAAGCGGCTTGGGTTTCTTTTTGCTCTGTGATGTCTCGCACTGAACCCGCTATGCGGATTGGCCGCCCTTCCTGATTCCAAATGGCTTGCCCACGTGCATGGAACCAGCGAGGGTCGCCATTTTTGTTGAACATGCGAAATTCTTCCTCGCAGTGTGCGCCATCCTTGAGATGGCGCATGAGGGCGTTTCGTACTCGACCGCGGTCTTCTGGATGCAGGTGCGTCGCCCAAGCCTGAAAAGTCTGTGAGAGTTCGTGCTCTTGATAGCCAAGCAATTGGCTGAAGCGTGGTGAAAAATAAATGTTTCGCGGAACGTACTCGTGGGTATCTGGAACGAAATCCGCTGCCCAGATGCCTTCTCCCGTGCCTTGAACTGCCAAATCAAAGCGGACGAAGCTCTCCTGCAAGGCTTGCAGCGTAACTCGATGTCTCGCACTTTCTTCTTGGAGAGAAATGTTAGTTTTGGCTAAAGTCGTAGCTTGTTGTGTTACCTGCTCGATTAAGTCGAGATTGGTGAACCGTAACTTCAACGCTTCGACCGTTGCAGCACGCGTCTGCCGTACGGCTAACATCAGGCCACAGAAAAAAAGTACGATCATTACACCCATCGGCACGCCCAGATCATTACCTTGATAGAAAAAGCGTGTGGCGAGTGGACCGAGTACGGGCAAGAGAAACCCGAATGGTGCATATGGAGCGGAAGCCATAATGGTAATGGCCCCGGCGCTCATCCCTCCTAGGACGAAGGCCAAAAACACCTGGTCAGGTAACTCAGGTGGGAAGCTGACCACGCTTACAGAGCCCCATACGATACCCGTGCTGATGATGCCAAGGATAAAGAACCTCCGCCAGCGCGGCGCTTGTTCGACCGTTGGGTCAGCGTGCTTATAAGCGCCTATGAGAAATAGACGTATAACAGTGACAACGAAGAGGGTCCCGAGCCATGCGTACAAAACAACTGGATGGGGGACTTCGGTGTGGAGAACACCGACAAGGATGCTTGCATTGATAAGCGTCGCCAGAAATCCCACCGGCGCTTGGGCGTGAAGGAGGCGGGTGATCTCTGCTTCAACATGCTTGTGTGTTGCGGGATTATCGCGCCACTGAGACAGAGGAGGAGCCTCGACAGGAAAAATAGGGGAGACAGCATCATGCTGGAGAGTCATGCGATCCATTGCATGGGGAATCTTAGCAGGGTCAAAGAAACATTGCACACAATCGTCAACCAGGCGGCGTTCTACTTTCCATGATTGGTAGGGCTTTCCGACCCCGCGGCAGGTATGCTATCGAATGAGGCACGTTTTCAGTCCGCAAATTACAATCCCCAAAGAAGGAGGAACAACCATTGGCAAATTGGACCGAAACGACGGCCAATATCGCCGGGACAACTCTAGCGCTTGTTAGGGGCGGTTCGGGCAAACCGTTACTCATGTTGCACGAAGAGCTTGGTTTCCCGGGCTGGATGACCTGGAATGAAGAACTCGCGAAAGATCGAGAGTTTATTATTCCGTTGCAACCTGGATTCGGCAAAACGCCGAAAGTGGATTGGATCCGAAGTTATCGCGACTTGGGCGGTTTCTACTCCCAAGTTGTCCGCGAAATGAAACTGGACCCTGTTGATGTTATTGCGTTTTCCGCTGGCGGGTTTGCCGCTGCGGAAATGGCGGCCTCTGATCCCAAAATCTTCAATCGCATGGTGCTCGTCGCTCCCATGGGACTCAAGCCAGCCGAAGGAGAGATCACGGATATTTTCCCGTTAACCATTCGTTCATATATCCGTAGAACTGTTTCGGACCCTGCGACGCCAGAGTTTGGGAAGATCTTTGGCGGGGAAATGAGTCCTGACCAATTCGAAGCATTCGAAGACGCACGAGCGGAATCGGCTCGTATTGGCTGGGAGCCGTACATGCACAACCCGAGCCTGCCATTTCTGCTGCCCACGGCGAAGAATGTTCCAACGTTGCTTGTCTGGGGTGACAAAGACGCCATCGTTCCGAAAGGGTGCATTGATGCGTACAAGAAAGCGCTTCCCCAGGCGCAGGTTGCTGTGATCAACAACGTCGGTCATCGTTCGGAGGTCGAGAACTCTGCCGAGTTTGTCCGCATAGTGAAGGCGTTTCTCGCCGCATGAACATGTGAAGGTCAATTTTGTTTGATTCCCCTCACCCTGTCCCTCTCCCCTCATGGGAGAAGGGAGCAGCCGCAAAAGCGGATGGGGGTGAGGGACGTCGAATCGAACTTGTCTCAATTGCTCTCTTCTTTCACATTCCACACAGGGAGACCTTTCACTATGAAAATTGGCTATTTTACCGAGCGCCCCTATCGCTGGGTGCCGGAAGACGAGGTGTTCAAGAATCACGCGTTCTTCGCCGTCTCGAATAAGTTTTTCGATCGAGAAAAGGCGGCGGACGACTACAACTACTATCTCGATGAGGCGTGCTACGCCGAAGAACTTGGCTTTGATGTCGTGGCGTTGAACGAACATCACGGCAATCCTTTCTGTATGGGCGGCGTGATGAACGTGGAAGCGTCAATCCTGGCGCGTATCACCAGGAAGGTGAAGATCGTCCTGATCGGCAATCCCTTGCCGGTCCTCAAGCATCCGCTACGCATGGCGGAAGAATTGGCGGAGATCGATTTGATCTCACGCGGCCGCTTAGTGACAGGGTGGGTGCGCGGCGCTGGCAGCGAACAGTTTTTCAACAATGCCAACCCTGCTTATAACCGTGAATACTTCAACGAAGCGCACGACTTTATCGTTAAAGCGTGGACGAAGCCCGGTCCCTGGCGGTATGAAGGGAAACACTTTCACTATCGTCATGTGAATCCTTGGGCGCTGCCGTACCAGAAACCGCATCCGCCGATTTGGATTCCCGGCGTGCTCAGCCCGGAAACGGTGAAATGGTGCGCCGAGCATCGATATCCCTATATTGGCTTAGGTACAGCGATTGGTCCCTCCTGCGACCTTTGGGATCTCTACGCTGATGAGGCTGCGAAGCAAGGCTATCAGGCCGGACCGGAAAATTTTGGCTACCTGATTCCTACCTTTGTGGCGGAAACAGAGGAAAAAGCGCAGGAGCTTGGGAAAGGCTTTGTGTATGGGGGCGGGCAGAATGCGTTCTCTCGACCTGAGTTCACGCTTCCTCCTGGATACAACTCTAAAGGCGCGGTGAAGATGCTCGCACGTCAGCCTGGCGGCAGTTGGCTTGGCGTGAGCCCCGATAAACTACGACAGGCGCAAACAGACGAAGAGGACCAAGTCATCGATTATAATGAAGTACGGCGCAAGCTGGCGGGCAGCTTCCAGAAAGCGCAGCGCAACTATCAAGTGATCTGTGGTACGCCGAAGACCGTGTTGCCGAAGATCAAGCTTATGTTGCAAGTCCTGCGTCCCGGCATCTTCATTTTCTTCAACGTACAAGGTCCTGTCAGCAATCAGGACCGCATGACGAGCATGCGATTGCTGGCCAACGAAATCACTCCCGCGGTTCGTGAGTATGCAGCAGAACTGGACCTACCTGATCCCTACGAACGTGAACCCGGCATCATCAAGGCGTATGCTGGAGCCCACCGGCTTCCGGTCGTAGATCGCACACCGATTAAGTCCATGGACCTGAAGTTCGATTAACAATGTAGAGACATCCTACGAGGGTGTCTCTGTTTTCTCTTCTGAGTTGTCCATAGAACGAGCGCTAAGCAAATGGACAGAAACGGGAAGAACCTTTCGGTCGTCATTCCCGCGCAAGCGGGAATCCAGGCTTTCCCTGCTAGATTCCGGGTCTCGCTCCTCTCGCCCGGAATGACGGGCTGCCGCACGAGTTGGCTAGGAAACGAGGATTTTGTTTCTGAGCAGGGATTTTACGCCGAGTCACTTTTGTGAAAGCGGGGGGGAAGCTATATGCCGCATCGCTTTGCAATCATCGGCGCTGGGATGGCTGGCGCATCTGTTGCTTATTGGTTGTCCCAGCATGAATCTGTACTCATGCTCGAACGTGAGTCGCAACCGGCGTATCACACGACCGGACGATCGGCGGCGATGTTCATCGAGACTTATGGACCGCCACTCGTACGAGCGCTCACGGTTGGCAGCCGTCCATTCTATGCGACGCCGCCGTCGGGCTTTACTGAATCTCCGCTTCTTCTCCCACGCGGTGTGTTGATGATCGCAACAGAAGCACAACGTGCGTTGCTCGAAGAAGCGTACGAAATTGCACGCGCCGTGGGATCAAAGGTGGAACGCTTATCTCCTATGGAAGCGCGTGAGCGTGTCCCGGTGCTGCGTTCGGAGCGACTGATCGGGGCCACTTATGAAGCCGATCCGACTGATATCGACGTCCACGCTCTGCTGCAAGGCTTCTTGAAGGGGATACGTCAGAACGGCGGACAAATTCTCACTTCGGCGGAAGTCACTGCGCTCACGCGGCAAACTCACGGCTGGCGTCTTGAAACCTCACAAGGTGTGTTCGAGGCTGAGGTTGTGGTTAACGCTGCCGGCGCGTGGTGCGATGAAGTCGCGAAGCTTGGCGGTGTTCCTCCGATCGGACTTGTCCCTAAACGTCGGAGCGCGTTCATCTTCGCGCCGCCTGAAGGAGTTGACAACGTCTCCTCCTGGCCGGTGGTGAGCGGCGTCGATGAATCATTCTATTTCAAACCGGAAGCCGGTATGTTGCTCGGCTCGCCTGCGAATGTTGATCCGATGCCGCCCCACGACGTGCGCCCGGAAGAGATTGATATTGCGACAGGGATTGCACGCATCGAAGAAGCGACGACGCTGACGATTCGGCGACCGACTCGGACGTGGGCTGGTTTGCGGTCCTTTGTCGCCGATGGCGAGTTGGTTGGCGGTTTTGATGACGCCGCGCCGGGATTTTTCTGGCTGGCCGGGCAGGGGGGCTATGGTATCCAGACGGCGGCGGCAATGGGACAGACCTGCAGCGCTATCTTGCTCGGCCAGCCGCTGCCTGAGCGGTTCGTCAGGCTCGGAATCTCGCCTGAGCGGTTGTCGCCCCAGCGCTTGCGCAGTCGGTAGCGGCTTGGCGCAGGAGTTGCGGAACCGCCTTTCCTTTACTCGGCGTTTCTGCGATAAGCAAAGAAATCTCAATGGAGGGCACCCATGACGCAGCGAAAAAATAAAGAATTCGAATTGCGCGGCGTAAACCATTTGGCGCTGGTGTGTAAGGACATGGCGCGCACGGTGGATTTCTACACGAACACCCTCGGAATGCCGATGACAAAAACGATTGAGCTGCCGAACGGCATGGGGCAGCACTTCTTTTTTGACATTGGCAACGGTGACGGGTTGGCGTTCTTCTGGTTTCCGGTTGCGCCTGAAGCTGCCCCAGGCATCGCCTCGCCCAGCAAGAACGTTGGGCAAGGCTCTATTGTGACCGCACATGGGTCGATGAACCATGTGGCCTTTGACGTTCCAGCGGAAAGAATTGAAGAGTATCGCGACAAATTGCGTGCAAAAGGCGTGGAAGTGACCGAAGTCATTAACCATGATGACTCGCCTCAACAGGTGAGTCGAGTGGTCAATGAAAACACTTTTGTCCGGTCCATTTATTTTTTCGATCCGGATGGAATCCTCCTCGAGTTCGCCAGCTGGACCCGCGAATTTGGCGAGGGCGATATCCGACACCAGCCCGCAACGGCAGCAGATAAAGAGGGTTACTTGGCGAGACAGCAAGAGGCACGAGGAAAATAGTCTCGCTGTGTTAAAGAAGGCCCGACGTCCCATGCATGATGGGACGTCGCAGGGCAGCCTGCCGTTAATTTATTGGACAGTCCTTCGGCAGGAACGGGATGGTGACGTCAACACACCCAGGCTCGCCTGGATCTACGTGACGGCTGTCACGTCCATCATTGGCAAAGGCAATGTAGGGAAACGTTTCTTGATACGCCCTATCATTGGTATTCGTTCCATCCCCAATTCGATTGTTCGGGAAGCCGTCGAAGGGAGGACCCGCAAGAATTCCCGCGACCGCTCGGGCGGCAATATCTACCACGTCGTCGGACACGCGGCGTCCATTCGGGAATCCGCCGAAGTCGCCCGCAAGGACGCCTAACCGCTTCCGATCAGCCTTAGCCGTGGCGGGGATGCCGGTATTGAGCCGTAAAAGATCAGCCACTGGTCCTGCTTGCGCGGCGCTACAACCGGGACAAATTGGGGCTTTATAAACGACAAGCGGGAGCAAGTCGGTGCGCGGCGGGGTAGGGATGCCGACGACTCCTCCGGTCGCAGCATTGATAACGCGCGACAAGAGAGGATCGAGGAAATAGGCGGCCAACTGGCCGTGATCTTGGGGCTCCCTCATGCTTAACTTTTTCTTTTCTCCGGGGCCGATAATGAGCTCGTTGATCAGCGGGTTGCCCATACGTTGGATTTGACGAAAATGTCTTGATAATATAGACTTTCCGCCTGGCGTCGTCGGCTGAATTTTACTGAGCGGCCGCGAAGTAGTCGCGTATGTTCCGATCACCGCTTTCGCATCGCTTGCCGCGTGAACCTTGCCGTCGCTGGTGAGCAGACTAATGGGAACTTCAATAGCTATCGTATTGACATTGAAGCCAGAGACCGCGTCTGCAGCGAAATTTTTCGTGTCGTTTGCATCCATGGCGTCTGTGAGAACCCCTACGCCGCTGACAGAGGCGCGGAAGTTCAGCGAATCAAACGCTGCCCCCAGGTCAATGTAGAACGGATCGTCGACAGTTCCAGCAAACACTTTTACCCCGCCGCCCAAATCATAGATGCCTTCTTTGGCGAGGGCTTCGTAATTCGGCATCGTGCGCGGCCCAACATTTGATGGAACCGCAAATAGGGTCTTGCCCGCGCTCAGATCTTCCGTTTTCACTACTTTCCCGTTGACCTTGGTGACTTTGGTCACGGTGTACGTCTGTCGCAAGCTCAATCCTTCTGAGCCTGCGCCATCTAGGTGGGTGATGGCTGGAGGAATAAGCGGGGTTCCGGGAGAAACCGGAGCTGGAGAATTTCCTGGCGCGGGGACTCCTGTTCCGACGCCGACAAACCCAGTGAAGACGCCGGGCAAGCGGATTTCAGGTTTGCTGAAGCGGAATTGGAACACCACGTCTTCGTCAGCATCGAAGTTGTTGTCAATCTTGAACGCGTACAGGATCTCATTGTCGAAAGGGAAATAATTGGGTCCATTGGATGGGTTCAGTAACGGGTCCACATCCAAAATCATGGTAACTTTGGTTGGGTCATCGTAGCTAACAAAGGCATACCAGTCGGTGATGTCAGCCTTCGTATCAATAGCAGTAATGGGCGCTTCGCGATGATTCGCGGCTTGCACAAATGTGGTGCTAAGCAATGTGAGGGCGGAGAGTGAAGCTGAAGTCGCCCAACGTTTCCAAGTGTTGATCGGTTGCATGGCCTTCCTCCTTATTGTTGTGAACCTTGTTCGTAACGAGGTGAAGCGGTTTACGTGATCGTGCATGCCGGTGGTGAACTCCGAATGCGGATGAGGTTGTGAAGTACGTAGTCGAACAAGCCGCTGGTCATAGGGTCCCCCTTGTTGATGAGAAGATGGGCTGCTCTGCTTGTCAGTGTGTTAGGTCTGCATGGCGGTATTCTGCAATCTAATACGAAGCAAATAGCCCAAGTGGATTTCAGAGGTAGAGTTTACGACGCCAAGGCAGAGGAAAAATGAAGTCGAGAGAAATAACAAAAGGTCTTTCATTAATAAAATGATTTGTAATTAAGCGCTCTGGGATTGACTTAGGCGTGAAAAATAACTAACTGACTAGTCAGTTAGTTATGAAAAAAGATGCTTGCTTAACTGAAACGTGTGCAGTCACCCGTACTCCCCGCTGGCAACGGCGTGCAGCCCACCGTCCGGAGGAGATCTCTATCGCAGCGCTCAGCGTCTTTGCGCGTCGTGGATTTCATAAGACTCCCCCC
>CAZUFQ010000149.1:0-879 GCA_964618735.1 uncultured Enterobacteriaceae bacterium | reverse complement strand
GCATAAGACTACGCTCGACGATGTCGCGAAAGAGGCTGGCGTCAGCAAGGGGACAATCTACCTCTACTTCAAAAATAAAGAGGAACTGTTCATAGCTGCAGCCCAACAGGTAGTGCCGGCGCCCGAAGAATTGGCTACTTTGTTGCCCGCTTCTCTACACACTACTGAAGAGCTTGTTCGGGCGCTGCGCAAGATTGCTCGCACGCTCTACCGCCGCTTTTGCGCCCCGGAGTATCTGGCGTTTTTCAGCCTGATAGCGGCAGAAACGCTCCGTCACCCTGAGTGGGGACAATTGTACTTTCAACGCATCGTATTTGCCCTTACTCGTCGGATCGCCGACCTTCTCCAGCGAGCGATCACTGACGGGTTCGCTCGCCAATGTGATCCCCTCCTCGTGGCGCGAGCGTTCGCCGGCATGTTACTTATCATGGCCGTTAGTCAAGAACATATGGGCGGAAAACAACTGACTCCCTTTTCTGAGCAGCATATTATTGATTCTCTCACCGATCTTTTTCTCCACGGCATTAGTCCCAAAAAGGAGCACGCAACATGAAGAAGGTGCTGCCACTGATAGTATTAATTTGCATTGCCGCCGGCGCCGGCGTTTGGTGGTATCAGCACGCGCATCGGCCTATTCAGCTCACCTTCACCGGCTTTGTCGAAGGAGAAGAAAAGGTGGTGAAGGGTGAGATTAGCGGCAGAGTTATGAATGTGACGTTTACCGATGGCGCTCGCGTCAACCAGGGAGACGTGTTAGCCGAGGTCGATGCGCGAGACTACCGCTCGCAAGTCATTCAGCAAGAGCTGAACCTCACACTCCTCGAAGCGAAGATTAAACAAGCGCAAAGTCAGGTTGCGCTGGCCAGCGACACCGTGCCT
>CAZUFQ010000148.1:8715-10718 GCA_964618735.1 uncultured Enterobacteriaceae bacterium | reverse complement strand
TCACGGTCACTGATTGCCTTGCAAAGGGGGACGGTCCATATATGTTGCACAATTCGCAACGTCACACGTAGTCTACCTTTCTGAGGCCTTCAATTAGCCCACACGCACCGTCTGGGGCATGCCTAAGTGCGTCATCCGATTGAGTGTCACGCATTTCACCACCGCTTCGACGCGTTGACTCCTTAGGCTCCGCGCCCAGAGCTGTCCTCCGAACAGCTGCTTGAAGCGGAACATCGTATTCTCGGCAATACTCTGCCGCGTGCACCCACTGAGCGCTTGCCACGTCGAGCGTCCCCGTGCTGCGATCTGCTGCAGGACATGATTGCGGGCGGCACGCCACCCGGTGGGATCCTCAGTGGGGCAGGATTGGGCCGTGCGCCGGGGGGCGAAGACCGGTGTGGCCCCACGCCAGAGCACGGCTTCATAACATTTCTTCGTGTCGTAGGCCCCATCTCCAGAGACTTGGTAGATCGGATCGGGAATCTGTTCGAGCAGTGCAGGCAACGGCTGGCTGTCGTGCACCCGACTCTCGCTGACCTCTACTGCCACGATCTCCTTGGTCGTCTCATCAATGCCCAGGTGCAGCTTGCGCCACGTGCGCCGACGACTGACGCGATGCTTCCTCACGCGCCACTCCCCCGCGCCGTAAACCCTCAATCCCGTGGCGTTAATAACCACGTGGCAGGGACCGCTTCGCGAGGCAAGCGACTCGCGTACCTGGAGCGTCCCTTGGCGGCGACTTACGGTACTGTAATCTGGCACAGGCAGGGTGAGTCTCATCAGCTCCATCACTGACGACAGGAAACCCTGGGCGGCGCGCAAGCTGAGATGATACACCGATTTGAAGACCAGGGCACACTCGATCGCGAGATCGGCGTAGACGCGCGGCGCGCCCGGTCCTGCGGCCGGCTGCGTGTTGCGCCACGCCGCGATCGCCTGTTCGTCGAACCATACTGTCAGGCGGCCCCGATTGATCAACGCACGATTGTATTCGTGCCAGTTGCGGATCCGATAACGAAAGACAGAGGATGATTTGGACATGTTCCCATCTTAGCGACCACGCGCAAAGAGGGAAATCTGCAACAACGTCGTGTTAGTCCATCAAATCAAGAAAGGCCAGTTTGACCTTTCAGCACTCTGCACTCCTCACTCACGTTTGCCACAGATCTGGGAGGCAGTGCTGGCTGCTTGAGCAGCACGGCACGTAGGCACTCCCTTACCTTCATTCTACGAATTGCACCAGAACCTTTCAGTCTCCCTCAAAAGACAATTGTCTACAACCAACAGCTTTGTTCTTTTGAACCGGAGAGCCTCGCGGTTGGTGAGGACGTCCAGCGCGGTGCTGTATGCCTGTTTCATTTGATTTTCCCTTGCAAACCCAGTCATTATGTGAAAGGAGAGTAGCAAGCAGGGAAACAGAAATCTTGAGAAAATTCTGAGAATTTTCTGAAAGTTTGTGAGGAAGACTATGGTGCGACAGGAGGGGTTGAGGGCGTTGCCCAGCGAGGTCGATCAGCAAAAGCGCACCGTCCGGCAGGGAGCGGACTTTTTACGACCCCGTCGGCAAGAGTATCACATCCTGCGGCACCTCATCTCGCATGCTGGGATGTTGGTTACAAAAGACGCTCTCTTCAAAGCTGTATGGCAAAAAAACAATCCTATGTATGTGGCAGGCGATGAGGTTATCACTACTTGTATTTATTCTCTTCGCCGAAAACTTAAAGATACCGGTAAATCACCGCGCTACATAGAAACGAGCTATAAACGAGGCTACCGCTTCATTGGTCCTATAGCCAAACACGCTCCAGACGATCAGAATGAATCACTCTCTGTTAGTGACTTAATATTGAATGTAACTCCGCACCGCTCTTTTCCAACCGTAGTTGGACGAGAGCAGGAACTCGCGTCTCTATATCGTTTATTCAAAACTGTCTTGAGGGGAGAACGGCAAATAGTTTTTGTGTAGGGGGGGCCATGAATTGGAAAACGAATGTCGTCGACCT
>CAZUFQ010000148.1:5460-8705 GCA_964618735.1 uncultured Enterobacteriaceae bacterium | reverse complement strand
TTTTGTGGGACGTGGGGCCGAGGAGTTGGAGAAAGCAGGTGGTTCTCAGCCTTACTCCTTGAGGTAGAGGTGGGGGGACCGGTCCGGGTTGGGCAAGGCAAATGGTGCGAACGGTATGGCATGGGCGAAGCATATATGCCCATATTGGAGGCCTTGGGTAGAATGTGTCGCGAACCTGGTGGAACCGCTATCCTCGAATGGATGGAGCAGCATACTCCGACCTGGCTGGTACAGATACCCACACTCATAGGCCCGGCTAAGTTGGAGGCCTTGCAGCGTCGCCTCCAAGGAGCGACACGTGAACGCATGTTGCGGGAAATGCAAGAAGGATTGCAGGAACTAACGAAGCAACAGCCGCTTGTGCTCGCGCTTGAAGATCTGCATTGGAGTGATGTCTCGACGCTTGATCTTCTCAGAGCACTAGCGGAGGGACAGTCGCGTTTGTTTATTATTGGAACCTATCGACCTCATGAGGGCTTAGCGGAAGGACACCCGCTTCGAACCCTCACACAAGAACTTTATGGACATGAGCAGAGCACGGAAATCGCCTTGTCCCTCTTAAATGAAACAGCTGTCGAGCAGTATGTCCGGATGCGCTTTCCTGAGAGTGCGCTGCCAACTCGCTTTGCCCAAGTACTCTATCAATTAACAGATGGTAATCCGTTCTTTCTGGTAGCCCTCGTTGACGATCTGATTCGGCGTGGAATTGTTGTAGAAGTAGAGAAACATTGGGTGCTCCAACGTGAGCTCGACCTGATTGCTGCCGAGGTCCCGGAGAACGTTCGACAACTCATCGGTAGACAAATCGACCGCTTGAAAAGCATGGAACAACGCATTTTAGCAGCCTCCAGTGTGGCCGGGCTGCAATTCTCGGCGGCTGCCGTAGCCGCAGCTACTGGGATGCCGATAATTGATATTGAAGAAACGTGCAGCACACTTGCGCGCCGCCGGCTCTTTCTCCAGTTTGCGGGCGTAATTGAATGGCCGGATGGAACTGTAGCAGGATGCTATAGATTTTGTCACGCCTAGTATCAGTAGCTTTGGAGTGAACGCATTCCTCATATGCAATTACTGCAGTTCCATCGTCACATTGGCGAGCGCCTTGAGCAAGCTTATGAAGAACGCTGCAGAGAAATTGCAGCGGAACTTGCCGTGCATTTTGAGTATGGGCGAGAATATGAGCGTGCCATACCCTATCTCCAACAAGCCGCGCTCAATGCGATGGACCGCTCCGCTTGTCAGGACGCGATAGGATACCTGACGAAAGGGCTAAGACTCCTTGAATCTTCTCCAGCCTCTGCTCTTCATACCCAGCAAGAGCTTGACTTACAGGTCACCCTCGGAGCTGCTTCTATGGTCGTTAAAGGGTATGCCGCGGCTGAAGTTGCACAAGCGTACACCCGCGCACGCGAACTGTGTCAACAGGTTCAGGAAACCCCAAAGCTTTTGATGGCATTAGTTGGATTGGGGCGATTCTACCACATGAGAGCGGAGCACAGCGTTGCGCACGAACTAGGAGAACACACAGCCAAGCTAGCGCACAATGCGGAAGCGCTAGACCCTCTCATGGAAGCGGATCAATTATTAGGGTCAGTGCTGTTGTACATGGGAGAATTGACACAGGCCCAGGTGCACTACCAACGAGTCATTGATGGTGCCAGAGATCAGCTTGGTAATGCTCATGCCATCTTGCATGGACAGGATGTGAGAGTTTCTTGTCTTGCTGGAGCTTCCCATGTGCTGTGGGGACTTGGCTATCCAGAGCAGGCTTTAAAGCGTAGCGAGGAAGCGCTCGTTCTTGGACAACAGCTCTCTCATCCTTTCAGCCTTGCTTTAGCCCTGTCCTTTGCTGGATTACTGCATTTCTGGCGAGGGGATCGAGTGACTTTTTACGATCGATTGGACAGCCTCGCAGAGATATCGGCGCGACAAGGATTCTCGATGTACTCAGGGGTAGCGAAGCTCTATCGCGGCTTGCTTCTTAGTGAGCAAGGACACACTGCAGAAGGAATTACGCTTATCCAATCGGGGGTCTCTACCTGGCGCACTATCGGCACGGAGATGGCGTTGCCGTTGTTTCTTTTTGGCTTGGCTTGGGCGTATGACAGGGCTGGGAACGCAACGGAGGGTTTGCAGGTCTTGGCGGCAGCGCTTGCACAAGTAGACAAATCGGGAGAGCGCTTATGGGAGGCGGAGTTATGGCGCCTGAAGGGCAGGTTGCTCCTGAAGTCCAAAGTTGGCGATGCGAAACTCTCCTTTTCGAAAAGTCTAGGGAGGGAAACTCAAAGACGAGCCCCAGAGGCCGAGGCATGTTTCCAGAAAGCCATACAGGTCGCACGGAGGCAAAACGCAAAGTCCCTGGAACTACGAGCGGTCATAGATGTGAGTCAGCTGTGGCGGGAGCAGGGGAAATTAAAGAAAGCTCAGAGAGCACTGGCGGGAATATACAACTGGTTCACCGAAGGATTTGACACTCTGGATTTGCGTGAAGCCAAAACGTTGCTCGATGAGATCTCCGACCATAAAGTCCTCCATCGGCGAGGAGCTGTCGTCCAAGAAAATCGTTCCATTCGATTCTGCTCAAGAGGAAGTAGTCTACTTCACTCGAAACGTTCCGCCCTCGACAACTGACCCAGATTTAATTTCAGCGCTTAAAATTTCAGAAAAATATCAGAATTTTCTCAGGATTCCGCATCCGTTGTTGTTCTACATTCTCTGGCATTCAAGCCGAGGTAAACTATGCCCATAGACTTGACAAAACCCATCGACACCACCTCTTCGCATTTTGCCCAGGTTGTTCCTATGCTGAAAGACTTGCAGGGGAATATTCTCATAGGTCATGGTCGAGATCACAGTCTCCATCTATTTCTCCGCTTTCGCCCAGCATCCGGTGCGCTCTCGGAAGCCAAGATTTGGCTCCAGAAGTTTGCAGAGGAACGGATCACTTCCGCTAGTCGACAATTGCAGGAGCGAGTAGATTATCGCGCCTTCAAAATCCCCGGTGGACTCTTTGTCAATTTCTTTCTCACAGCCGAGGGGTACCGAACACTTGGGGTCAAACAGCTTCCTAAGGATGACAAGTTTGTTGCTGGGCTGAAAGCCTCTCAGGCAGACCTTGCAGATCCTGAGCCGCAAGAGTGGGAGCCAAGTTATCAGGAAACCATTCATGCCTCAATCCTCTTGGCCCACGGCTATGAATCTGAACTGAACCGCGAAGCGCTCAAAATTCTCCAAGAGATCCGAGA
>CAZUFQ010000148.1:0-5450 GCA_964618735.1 uncultured Enterobacteriaceae bacterium | reverse complement strand
GCTGATTGACCCAAGTGGTACCGCGGACGGGGGCTAACCAATGCAAGCCGTGAGTCGATTGAGCATTTTGGGTATGTCGATGGTCGTAGCCAGCCCCTATTTTTTGCTGATGCAATAGCCTCCGAGCAGGAGAACGAATCGGGAGTTGGACAATATGATCCCTCGGCGGGGTTGGATCTTATTCTTGTGCACGATCCGCATGGAAAAAAAGAGGTCAGCTTCGGTAGTTACGTTGTCTTCCGGAAGCTTGAGCAAAACGTGCGCGGATTCAAAGAAGCGGAGGGAAACCTTGCCGCTACTCTAGGCTTGACAGGCAACGACAAGGAACGTGCTGGGGCATTAGTCGTCGGTCGCTTTGAGGATGGGACCCCCGTTGTACTGCGGGAGACAGAGGGGATGCTTGATCCCGTACCGAATAATTTTTCGTATGCCGATGATCCCGGAGGAAACCGTTGTCCCTTTCACGCCCACATTCGTAAAGTCAATCCACGGGGGGAAGGGGTTGACACTAAGGCTGCACAGACAAAACGTCACACGCAGTTAGCAAAAGAACGCAGCCATAGGATTGTCAGGCGCGGCATTCCGTACGGAACTCGACTCAAAGAGCCGAAAGACAACCCAAGTATAGAGGAGCTGCCCACGAAAGATGTGGGGCTGCTCTTCATGTGCTTTCAAAGCGATATCGCTAATCAATTTGAATTCCTACAAAAGCAGGCGAATGACCGAGATCCGCAAAGAAAAACGGGACTTGACCCACTCATCGGACAAACCGCTGCCTCTGCCGATCCTCAGACATGGCCCCCTACGTGGGGGGGCGGATATCGAAAGCCGTTCTCATTCAGCGCCTTTGTCATGCTTAAGGGAGGCGAATACTTTTTTGCTCCAAGTATTAGCGGACTCGTTACCATCGCAAGCATGGACGAGGGTGCTGTTACAAAGTTTCATGCGCCTGCGGAATAGGTCTACGCTTTAGCTATGTCGATAACAGAAAGTGACATGTTCATCCGTCTGCAGCTAAACTTTGAGACAAAATCCCCACCGTCAAGCTTAGGGTGAGGAGGGAACATCGTTCGTCGGAGATTTCTCGCTCGTGCTACACCTGTCAAAGCACGTAAATCTCTTTTTCGCCGCTTGATTAAGAGTCGATTACAACGCAGCGCTCACGGAGGAGTGACCATGAGGAAACGAGAAATATTGCTTGTGGAACGTAATCTCACCCTACGTCGCCGCCTGTCTTCCGTCCTGGCGCGGCATGGATTCGCCGTCATGGAATTGATGGACTCGACAAGCGTGTTGCAAACGCTTCGTTACAAGCAGTGTCCAGACCTTCTTCTGATGAACGTATCGCTGGAGGCGCGCCATGACGGATTGCAAGTCGCTCAGGTCGTGCGCGAGGAAGCCGCTAACGTTCCTGTCATACTGATTGCGCCCCGGAGTTCATCGGATCTCATTGTTGCCGCATTGAGAGCTGGCGTCGCAGATTATCTCCAAACGCCTTTTGCAGATGACGAACTGATTGGGAGTGTTGAGCGTTGTTTTTCGATCCATCCTCGTTTGTCATACGAGGCTCAAACTGCCGCACCTCCTGTTCCGATGAAGCATGTTCGCTCTTCCGCAACCGCTTCCCTGACCCCTTCTATGATCGGTGAGAGTCCGCGAATGCGAGACGTGAAGGCCTATATCAGTAGGGTCGCAGCCGCTGAGAGTAATGTGCTTATCACAGGCGAGACTGGTACGGGAAAAGAACTCGTCGCGGCTTTGATCCACCAACACAGTCGTCGCTGTCGTGGGCCGTTCATCGCCCTCAACTGTGCGGCCATTCCTGACAGCTTGCTTGAAAGCGAATTGTTCGGTTATGAACGTGGGGCCTTTACCGGCGCTGAACGATCACAAGAGGGAGTGTTGAGGAGTGCAAACGGAGGAACGGTCTTCTTCGATGAAGTCGGTGATATGAGTCCATACGCCCAGGCAAAAATCTTGCGAGCAATTGAAAGCAGGGCAATCCGACGGATTGGCGGGAAGGATAATCTTCTCCTTGATATTCGTATAGTAGCAGCAACCAATCGCAACCTGGAACAATTGATAGTCGAAGAGAAATTTCGTACGGATCTATATTTCCGCCTGAAGGTGGCCAACATTTACTTACCGCCGCTCCGAGAGCGAAAGGAAGATCTCCTTACTCTAGTAAACCACTATGTCCGACAAATGAACCGACAATTTGAGAGACACGTCGAGGGCCTCACTGACGAAGCGTTGGAATTTTTGCTTCGCTATAACTGGCCGGGCAATGTGCGCGAATTGAAAAACCTCATTGAAGCGGTCTTCATCAATCTTCCTCCCAATTGGATTGCGGTCGTCGATCTCCCTGAAGAGTTTCGGAAACGTGTGAACGAGACTGCAGATCTCCCTCAGGATGAACGAAACCGACTACTCCAGGCCCTCTTTGCCACCAACTGGAACAAACGTCTCGCTGCGCAAAAATTGCACTGGTCGCGTATGACTTTGTATCGCAAGATGGCAAAGTACCAGGTCTTGAGCGGCGGGAAAGAGGGAAGACTCCTTCCGAGCTTACTACCGATTGTCACACTTCTTCCCACGATACTGTACACCGCCCCTACCAATGTCTTCCTGAATTACTTGATGGAGGCGTAAGAACACCAAGTGAGGTTACGGTAGGATCTATCCCTGTCAGGACAAGTCCTGACAGAAGAGTAAACTAGTCTACACGAGCAACTGAATTAAATACGCCGATAGTCCCAATGACTCGATGGCATATGTTTCGCCCTTGTCGCTCCTACGCACTCATTCGATTGGGATTACGTCCTCGGCCGGCTGGCTCTCACCAAAGTGTAGAGTGCGTGACGGATATCGTGGAGTCGTGCTACTTCCATGATCATTGCCCCGAATTTTGAGTCAACCCGCGAAGCGCTCGATATGGCTTGGGGAACCACGCCCAGTGGTCGTCACACCACACCAAGCCGTTGTAGGCAAGACCGCTTGTTTCTCCAAATCGAACATATTTCCAGCAGACCCATACTCGATGTGGATTCAGAGAACGTCTCCAGTGTTCTCCTCACCTGGCGGCGCAGCAACAGTGGGTCGTGTGCTCCGCAGAGCGGGACGATCTTCACAATTCAGAGCGACTTCGAACTCAAACGGATCAAGCGCATCGCTTCGATCTGAGCGTCAAAATCGTCCTGAAGAGCATCACAGCGAAACGTCTGCGCGCTATGTCACCGTGCGTTCTGAACGTTTCAAAGAGGAAATCGAAGTCTTATACGGTCTCTCGTTAATGATTATCCATACGACCCGTGCTGACAAAGATTCGGTACGAACCCGGATTGGGCCTCCCGTAGAGGCGCGGAACGCCGTGCCCCTACATTACAGAATGTACAATCCTCACGAAGAAACCGTATTAGACAAATACAGAGTCAGCCTGTTCCCACTCGGTCACTTTAAGAAAAAAGCCGTTTAACAGGGACCGGGCGATTGAATTCAATCTCTATAGCGTTTTATTGTTGTAATGTTTCCCAATGTAGAATTGAAGACCCATCTTACGAAGGATCAGCATTTTATCATTTACCTTTTTTGAAACCAGCGGTGCAGAATGACATAAACAAACAAAACAAGGTATAGCCATCCTAAAGCAGGAATCAATTTTGTCGGGATCCAGGAGGGAACAGGTTGGTCGCGCCCGACAATCCAAGCGGCAGGCACAACAATACCTACAACACTCAAAGCGATAACATATTGAAGCCACGCTGGAAGCTTTCTTAAATCGATATTCTTGCCTGTCATTGCTGCTGTATATTATTCCACAAAAATCCTAATTCCTAGAATAATGTTACGGCCTAATAGGGCAACTTCACAAAGGGAACCCATTTTGCCATTTACATTTTCGTTAATCTATAAAGAAGATATTTTCTGGACGTAAAGCCCCATCTGACATCCCAACTAGATCACGTATTATTCCCTCCCGACTAGCTGTAGAGACGGATTGTCCTCTAAGATCAATTCTAATGATTTGTGCCGCATTGGGTGGGAGTTGTGTTGCACGACGACGGGCTTGGTCTGTCGTGCGTTCAAGAAAATCTTGCATCAAGCTTGGGTCTTGTTGTACAGATGCGTCATCCAGCAAGTAATTTTTGGCCTCCAGGCTGACAGCAGGTTCTGTTTGAGTGCCAGGATGATATCGTTCTGGAATTGTATCTCCCCTCTCTACACGGCCACGATCCACAACTTGACCTCTCCTCACAGGACGCTGAGTTCGCCATTGTCCCGGAGGCAAATTTCTTTGTAAAGCCTGATCTACTGACAACTCCTCTTCCGTCGTTGACCAATCAAATCGGTTCGGGTTCGAGGTGTAAGGGGCGTCTTCTAGCTCGTCCAGAGAGAAACGTGCTTCTTCATATGCTGAGCGGCTTCCTGAGAGCATTTGTCGTTCGGCAGACAGACCTTCACTAGCCATTGGATCCATTAGTCTTTGACGCAGACGTGCTACTAAGTCCCGCTCTGAGCTCGCTTCGGCCACAAACGTTCTCAATTCTTGTTCATCTTTGAACCCAAAGCGTAGAAGCACATCCTCAGTGGATTCGAACCCCCTTACAAATCTTTCATAGAGCGGTTGTTGCGGCTCGTTGAAAGGAGAAGGGCAAGGTATAGGTATTCTGCCGTTTGAATGACGCTCACACCCTCCTCCGGGCACTTCGACGATTTCGTGGTCGCCTACCCGTACCCGTTGATTGGGTGGTGTCCCTTCAACCATCTCTGGATGGTTGTTTACTTGTTCTATTTCATTTCTGAGTTGGCGGTTACTGAGCTGGTCACTTTCGATGTGTCCGCTTTCACGAACGCTGGTTTCTCGGGCAGGAGCAGGTTCCGGAGAGGTATCTGTAACTTGAGCAAGTCTGTCTTCACGACGAGGGCCCAAAGGCTCTTCAGTTCTTGGGGCGCCGACTTCGCCTTCCAACCCAGCTGGACGAACTTCTGCAACTTCACCCGGTTGGAGAGTTTCTCCTGCAGGGGCGCCACTGGTAACGGCGCGGGCTTCTGATGCCTCAGCGAACACTGCTGCCCGTGCTTCAGCGGTGGCGGCCCTAGCTCCTCTGAAGGAAGCAATGTCTTCCCCAATTAAGAAATCACGGCTGAATCCTCGGCTAAGTTGCTGACGGAGACGACCAGGTAAGTTTCTAATCCCTCGAATCAGCTGACTTGGTGCTTGGGCAATCCTAGCCGGTAAGGCTCTTACACCACCCACAATTCGCTCCGGTAATGCCCGTGCTGTTTCAATGCCTCGCGCTCCGAGAGTACGTGCCCCTCCTATAATCCGCCCCGGCAATGCCCGTGCGCCTCCAATAACTCTTGTTCTAAAGGTACGTGCTGTCCCTGCAATCCGACTCGGTAAGGATCTAGCACCACTCACAATCCGACTTGGCAATGCTCTAACACCG
>CAZUFQ010000147.1:0-10751 GCA_964618735.1 uncultured Enterobacteriaceae bacterium | reverse complement strand
GGGTCTCATTCTCACTTGCACAGCGGCGAAGTTCACCATCCCAGATGAACGAGTGAACATCTGGAAAGAAGTCATGCAAGGACGTGCTGGCCAGCCGTTTACGAAAGATGGCTGCTCGCCGGCCACGCCCATGAGCATCGTCCAGGAAGGCTGGATGGAACAAATCCAAACCGATCCGCGCGTACGCTACTTCGATCTAGCGGCGTGCCAGCAAGTAGATCTGACCAGTAAACTTGGCGATATCCGCAAGCCTACGCTGGTTCTTGTTGGGCAAGATGACCAAAGCACGCCGGTGGCGCAGAGTGAGTTGCTTCGCGATCGCATTGCTGGCTCCACGCTTGTCGTCGTGCCCCAGGCCGGACATTGGCTGCCAATTGAGAAACCACAAGAAGCGCGTGACGCAATTGTCTCGTTCTTAAACTGAGGACTGCATCATGAGCATTAAAGGAAAAGCTGTTGTTGCGGGAGTGTACGAGCATCCGCTGCGCTGGGCGCCCCACAAGACTCAATACCAAATCATGGCCGAGAGTGCTCGCGGGGCCTTGGAGGATGCGGGCCTCTCTTTGAAAGACGTAGATGGCCTGTTCACCTCGGGCGTTAGCGGCATGGGCATCGTGTCTCTCGCCGAGCATCTCAATCTTAATCCAGATTTTCTCGACTCAAATTCTATCGGCGGTTCGTCGTTCGTGTCGCATACTGGACATGCTGCGGCGGCAATCGCTGCGGGGTACTGCAATGTCGCGTTGATCCTCTACGGCAGCAAATGGTCTTCAGATCGGTTCGCCATCGGCACTGGCGGCGCGAGCGGCGGCGATCCTTCTGAGCAATTTGAAAGCTCTTACGGTCCAACGACTGTCGGCGATTATGCGCTCACGGCCCAGCGGCACATGCACGAGTTTGGCACAACGAGTGAACAACTCGCTGAAATCGCTGTGACGATGCGTCGTCATGCGTCGATGAATCCGCTCGCCAAGTTCCGTGACCCGATTACGGTTGAAGATGTGCTGAAATCGCGCCTCGTCTCTTCTCCGTTGCATCTGCTCGACTGTTGTATGATTTCAGACGGCGGCGGCGCCATTGTGGTGGCCTCGGCTGAACGCGCGCGTGATCTGAGAAAGAAACCTGTCCACATTTTAAGTGCGGCGGAAAGTTGCTATCACACCGCTGCCGGACTGCGGGATTTGACGGACGCCGCTGCGAAGCAATCCGGACCGAAAGCGCTCGCCCGTGCAGGCGTTACACATAAAGACGTCAACATGGCGATGATTTACGACTCGTTCACCATCACGGTGTTGGTAACGTTGGAGAGTCTCGGATTCTGTAAAAAAGGGGAAGGCGGCTCGTTCATCCAAAACGGACGGATTGGCCTTGGCGGCGAACTGCCGCTCAACACCGACGGCGGCGGGTTGTCGTCAAACCATCCCGGCATGCGCGGCATTTTCCTTGTGATCGAGGCAACCAAACAACTTCGCGGCGAATGCGGCGATCGTCAGGTGAAAGATTGTCAACTGGCGTTCTGCCACGGCACTGGCGGGACGTTGGGACTGCGGCATAGTGGCGCAAGTTTAGTGCTGAGCGTTTGAGGAGAATGCAACCATGGCTGAAGAAAAAAAATACAAAAAACCGCTCCCCCGAATCGACGAGGAAAATAAACCGTTCTGGGAAGCCTGCGCCCGTCACGAATTGTACGTGCAGAAATGCAAAAGCTGTGGCAAAGTATTTTACTACGCCCGTTCATTCTGCCCGGAAGATCTGTCGCCAGATTTAGAATGGGTAAAGTGCAGCGGCAAAGGAACAGTCTATACTTTCACCGTCACCAGACAGAACCAAAGCGCGGGGTTCCGTGACAATCTGCCGTACGTCATGGCATATGTCGAATTAGAGGAAGGCGTGCGCATGCTTACCAACCTCGTCGAATGCAAGCCGGAAGACGTGAAGATCGGAATGCCAGTGGAAGTTACCTTCGAAGACGCTACGCCAGAGATTTCCATTCCGCTGTTTCGACCAGCGAAGTGATTTAACAGAAAGTAATGAGTAACGAGGACTGATCAGAAGAAAAAACGTTTCCCAACTGTTTGCTCAGTCCTCAGCACTCAGTCCTCATTACTGTTCCTATCGCATTGCCAGAGCCGCCCGCTTCTGGCACGATATCCCAATCTCACTACTAAAAGCCGAGCCGTGAGCCGGCTATTTAGGATACAGTATGGCGCGTATTCTTGATCTCCACCTCCACTCAGAAGCATCAGACGACAGCCGTGCTCCCGTCGAAGCATACCTGAAGTGGCTTGCACGTAAACGGGACGAACGTCCACTCGAAGGATTAGTGCTGACCGAGCACAGGCAATTCAATGCCGCAGGCGATTATCGAGACCTCGAAGACAAGTACGGCGTCTTGATTCTCAAAGCCTCTGAAGTGGAAACCGATTATGGTCATGTCCTCGTGTATGGCGTAAACGATGATATCGTCAAACGTTTTGACTTTAAAAACGTGCGGCTGCCAGCACAAGAAGTGATTACTGAAGTGACGCGGATGGGCGGCATCGCTATGCCGTGTCATCCTGGACGTCCCACCATTGGGCTCATCGAACACTATGAAAAAAGACCTCCGCTCGAAGGCGTCGTTGGGGTAGAGGCGCTCAATGGAGGCAGTAAGAAAGGCGAAAACGAGCGGGTCTCAGCCCTCATTGATCAATACGGCTATTATGCATTCGGCGGCAGTGACTCGCATCTCGTGAGTTTCGTTGGGCTCTGCGCGACGGAATTTGATCGTGATATCAAAAACATAGAAGATTTGGTTGATGCATTGCGGACTGGCGGGTATCGCCCTGTCGATTTTCGCCCTCAACGTGCGCCAACCCAACTTGTTTCTGAGGGATAAAGCATGGCTCTTGAATTTGATCGCTCTATTCTTGGTCAAGTATTTGACGAAACGCCCTTTCCTCCGGTGACGAAAGAGGAAATTCTTGATTATGCTGCTTCGTTAGGCGAGACGAATCCGCTGTACACTGATGAGGCTGCCGCTGCGAAAGGTCCGTATGGCGGCTTGATAGCGTCCCCCACTTTTGTCACGAAGCTGCGAGCGCAAAAGTTTACTCCCGAACATCTCCCTAAGTTTGGCAAATTTGGATTTGATGGCGGACGTGATTTAGAGCTGTACGCTCCCGTACGACCTGGCGACCAACTGATCATGCTGAGTACCATCCACGACATTTACGAAAAAACTGGCCGCACTGGCTCCATGTATTTTATTGTCATTCGCAACGAAGTGAAAAACCAAAAAGGCGAAAAAGTGGCGGTGATCGACCATAGGATTATGCAACGATGAAAACACTCTATTTTGAAGATATCGAAGAAGGCGACGAACTGCCCCCCATCGACCTTTTCCTCAGTAAAGACGGAGTGCGGAAGTTTGCACGCACTGCCGGGATGTATGTGCCTCGCTTTACTGATGACGAAGGGGCCCGCGCTGAAGGCCTACCGGGTATGATTGCTCCCGGGGTAATGAGTATGGGTCTCCTCGCGCGCATGGTTAGCGAATGGAACCCTGCGGCGACGTTCAAACGTATCGGTACGACGTTCCGCAGCCCAGTGCTGCCTGACCGGAATGTTCACTTACGCGGCGCAGTCACACAAAAGAACGACGAAGATTGTAGTGCGGAATGTGACATCTGGTTAGAGAATGACGATGGTGAACGATGGGTGGTTGGCACTGCAACCGTTACTTTGCCTTCCAAGTCGTAACCTAACGACAATTCAGCAAAAGCAAAAAGGGCGACTTTTACCGTCGCCCTTTTTTTATGCGCAGAAACCATAAGCAAGCCCCCCACGTTGCGTAACTGGACAGGCTCGGTTAGTGTAAGCCGGCTTGGGGGCGCTTTATACAGCCACGACGCTTTGGAGAGGAAGACGTAACATGAATGCTCGACAGCAGCGGTTCAGAATATGGCGAGAAGGGATGGTATTGGCGATGCTGCTTGGGGCGTTGAGCTCCAACGCCAAAGCCGAGCCAGGCGACGAAGAGAGCGGCCGTCTACTGAAACTCAGCCTGCCGGACTGCATCAAAAAAGCGGTTGAGGACCATCCCTCCGTCCAAGAAGTGCAATGGGACGTCGCCATCCGAAAGAGTGATTTGCAGGAGGCGGAAGCTGGCTATCAGCCGACCGCTGAGTTCGTCAACATGTTTGGCGTCGTGAATGACGTCAAGGGAAGTTTGGGCGGAAAATTGAAGACCTATGGGGATAGCCATCTTGGTCCCTTCACACGATTAGAAGGACAGATCGTGTATCCGCTGTTCACGTGGGGCAAGTTGCCGAATGGCGTCAAAGCCGCCTCAAAAGGCGTAGAGCAAGAATTGGCGAATGTCGACCAGAAGAAAGCGGAAGCTATACGAGAAGTAAAGGAGTTTTATTACACACTCCTTTACACTCAGCAGATACAGTCGTTAATGAACGATGTGCGCGAGGGATTTGAGAAAGCAGTAAAGACAGCTGAAGATCGCGTCAAGAGCAACAAAATTACCCAGATTGATTTTTTGAACTTGAAAATCGGCTACGCTGGCGTTGCGAAAGAAGAAGAGAAACTCCGCAATGGCATTGAACTCACGAAGGCTGCTCTGTTACGGGCAATAGGATTGCCCCAGTCGACCAATTTTGCCGCAGCAGACACGGCATTGACGCCGCAGGCGGCTCACTTAAAGGATCTTGATTTTTACGTCCAACGCTTATTTGCCAACCGCCCAGAGTGGCGTCGGCTTCGTCTTGGCATTCAAGCGAAAGAGGCAGAACTGGCAATGGCCGCAAGCGATTACTTCCCGACATTTTTTCTCGCCGTGCCTCTACGTTATGCCTATGCTCCCGGCCGTTCGCGACAAACCAATCCATTCGCCTACGATAATTTTAATTTTGCCGCCGCCGGTCCTGTACTCGGACTGCGTTGGAGTTTCAGCTTTGGCGAAACAGCGGCAAAAGTGTCCCGTAGCCGAGCCGAACTTTTAAAGCTGCACTCACAAGAGAAAAACGCCGAGTCTAGCTTTCCTATCGAAGTGAAAGAGGCCTATCTTGGCGTCAAAGAAGCCGAGACGCGTATGTCGATTACCTCCGATGGTCGTAAAGCCGGTCGGGCGCTGGTGACGTTATCAGCCGCAAACTTTGAAATCGGCATTGGCGAGCCCCAAGACGTATTTTTGGGTTTAGGTAATTACACTCGTGCAACGAATGATTACTATGAAGCGGTAAAAGATTACAACGTAGCCTTAGCCAAGTTGAGCTTCGTTGTCGGAGAAGAGGTATCGGAGCTGCAATATTAAAATAGTACAAACGCCGCGTTTTCTCAGCGGAAGGACAAAACGGAATGGCGCGCAAATGGATTCTTGCTGGAATGTTGTGGATGGTGGTGGGCGCGACGATAGCTGGCGCAGAAGAATCTCCGGGAACACAGTCTTCTCGCAAAACAACTGCGGATGGTCCCTTAGCTACAGTCCGTACGATCGCCTATCTCCCGTTTAAGGGGGTAGTCTGCGTCGTAGGCGTTTTAGCTTCTTTTCCGGTCTATTGGCTGAGCGGCCTTGACCCTCAAGTCAAACATGACACCGAGGCCATGCGCGAAAAGTATTGTAGTCAAGAGTATTTCTTTAGCACTGAATGGACGCGGTGACCCCAACAGCTAAAGACAGCAACGAGTCTTGCTGAAGACATCTCTCTGCTCATGAGTTGTTGCTAAAAACACCACAAGACTCTATTGATTGCGAGGATATTATAGTGAACCTCAAAAGCCTTGGCAGCGCGGTAAGCATGGTCTTCGCGCTGTGTGCAGCTTCCCCGGTCTGGGCGGATACTCCTACCACAACGGTCAAAAATCTCCTTGATGCTGTCCGTGCATATAAGACTTCAGGAACCTCGGCTTCTGTACAGAAAACAGTTGAAGAGACCTTGCCGCTGCAAGACCTGTCTAAAGAAGTCCTTGGTCCCCAGTGGGAAAAGCTCAGCGCGGCCGAACAGAAAAATTTTGTACAGCTATTACGGGAGTTACTCCAGAAAGTCGCCTATCCCAAGTCTGCTGACTTCTTCGGCGACCTCCATATCGAGTTTGTCGGCGAACATATTACCGGCGCTGACGCGGTGGTCGAAACTTCCGTGAGTCATCCTAAAGAAGGGCAAGTCACTATTGAGTATAAGCTTCACCAGGTTGGTAGTCGTTGGCTGCTCAACGATGTGCTCCTCGACAGTGTGAGCCTGGTGACGAATGTGCGTACGCAAATGCAGCAAGTGATCGCCAAAGAATCCTACCAAGGCTTGCTCAAACGCATGCGCGAGAAATTAACAGAAAGCTAAGAGAAAGACCCTGTCCAAATTGGACAAAAATATAGGTTGTGGATGGCTGAAAAAAAACATTCTTGGGCTGAGAAAACTTCTCTGGCGTTAAAGGCGCGAGAGCGACAGCTCCTTCTGCGGATCGCCCGCCTTACGACAACGCATCCGTGGCCAGTGCTCCTCAGCTGTGTCGCTCTCGCTGCAATTGCTTCCCTGTATACCATCCAGCACATGGAGTTTGTTACTGGACGTAACGATCTCATCTCTGCAGACAAGCGCTACGTGCAGCTAGACGATGAGTATTCAGAAGAATTTATGGGAGTTGACCAGGTGGTAGTAGTGGCTCAACCCCGCGATGTGCAAGAAGGGAAGAATTTTGTCGCCCGTCTCGGGGCGCGACTTGCCCAGGATACCGCTCATGTCGCTGAGGTTTTTTACCATATTGACACCTCTTCATTGGACGGGAAGAAACTGCTCTATTTAGCGCCCGACGATCTCCGTTCTCTACATGACAATGTGGAAGAATACGGCGGCCTTATTCATGACCTGACCACAGCGCCCGGAGTCAACACTCTTTTGCGCTCGATCAACCAGCAAGTCAGTTCCGGCATGGTGTCGCATATCGTGTCCGGCTTTCTCGGGTTGGACCCGTCGAAAGAAGAAAAGAAAGAGGCAGGCAAGCCGGTCAAAGTCTCATTTTTGTCTTCCCTCTTGCAGGAAATGCGTCGCGCCCTGGAGAGCGCCGATTACCAATATCAGTCGCCCTGGACAAAATTCTTTGGCGACGCTGAAGAATTGTCAGATGAAGGGTACCTCGTCTCTGATAACCGCCGTTTCGTCTTTCTGATGGTGGAGCCCAAAACTCAGGCCGGTGCGGGGTTCAGTGAGAAAGAGGAATCCATCGCCGCGATCAGGAAAGCCGTGAAGGAACTGCGTAAAGACTTTCGCGGATTAAAGGCAGGAGTGACAGGCACGGAAGCGCTCAACAGTGATGAGTCCGTCAGTACGCAGGCCGACGCTGGGTTCGCAACGATCGCGTCGCTCATTGGCGTGATGTTGTTGTATTTGTTATTCTTTAAAAAGATTCGTCACCCCTTGTTCATCATCACTGCGTTGACGATCGGTCTCGCATGGACGATGGGATTCGTTACCCTTGCGGTTGGTCATCTCACCATTATCACCGTGTTTGTCGCCCCGATGCTGCTGGGGCTGGCGGATGATTTTGGCGTGCATTTCATTGCCCGCTACGAAGAAGAACGGAGTGAAGGCGTCGATCCTGTCAAAGCGCTATTTATCGTGTTTGAACATGCCGTGCCGAGCATTGGGGCCGGCGCTTTCACGACGGCTCTGGCTTTTGCGGCGGTGATGCTCGCTGATTTTCGGGGAGTACAAGAACTGGGGCTGATTGCCGCCGGTGGGATGCTTCTTTCGTTTTTAGGGATTATTACCTTCCTTCCTGCTCTTATTACTATTGTTGAATCTTATCGTCCCTGGACTGTGGAAGGAAGCGAGCGCACGTTCTTGACAGGGATCTTTGCTGCTTGGGGCCGGATTATGGTGCGGTTCCGCTGGCCGCTGCTCTTGCTCTCTGGCGTAGGTACGCTGGGCGGCGTTATGGCTCTTCCCACCCTGTCATTTGACTACAATCTGTTAAATCTTCAAGCCCATGGGACCGAATCGGTGGAGTGGGAGAAACGTATTATTGAAAACTCGGAACGCTCTTCTCGCGACGCGCTGGCGACGGCGCCAACACCAGAGGAAGCGATACGCAAAGCTGCGGCGTTTCGTGCGCTTCCTTCTGTCGAATCCGTAGAAAGTGTCGCCTCGTTAATTCCTTCCAACCAACCTGAACGCATTGAACTGGTGCGCGCTCTGCAACCGCTCCTGAGCGCCATGCCGCCGACGCTGGCCCCGCCTGCCCCAATTGATCTAGCGGATTTGTCACGCACGCTTGAAAAACTCAAACTCAAAATCCGCGAAGAAAATGAAGAGTGGGATCCGTCGCGCAAACCCTCAGAACAAGAACTAGGCGAGGTGCGACGCAATTTGTTGGCGGTCATTGCGCAATTGCAAAAAGCGCCCGAAGCTGAGGCAAAAGAACGACTGGCGTACTTTCAGGATGCTCTGTTTCACGACTTCCAAGACAAATGGTCGCTGCTACGGAACAACCTGAATCCGTCCGGGCCAATCACCTTGGCGGATATTCCGGCGCAGCTGAAAAGTCGTTTCGTGAGTAAAGACGGCTCAAAGTTCCTGCTCCAGATTTTCCCGAAAAAGAATGTGTGGGAAAAAGAAGCTCAGGAAGAATTCATCACACAGCTACGCGGGGTCGATCCAGACGTAACGGGGAATCCTGTCATCGGTTACGAATCCATCAAAGCGATGAAAGAGGGCTATGTCGAAGGCGGATTCTACGCCTTCCTAGCAATTATCCTGGTCTCGCTGTTTACCCTGCGGCGCGTAGGGGATGCGGTTCTCGCTATTCTTCCGCTCGGTTTGGGCATCATCTGGACGGCAGGGCTCATGTGGCTCTTCCATCTGCAGTTCAACTTGGCCAATATGGTCGCGGTGCCGCTGATTATCGGGATTGGCGTTGAGAATGGAATTCACATCGTACACCGGTATCGAGAAGAAGGCGTAGGAGGCCCAACGCTCGTCGTTGGCAGCACTGGTCAAGCCGTCGCTTTATTCTCCTTGACCACGATGATTGGGTTTGGAAGTCTCATGGTCGCGAGATACTACGGCATCTTCAGCATGGGACTTTTGTTAACAATTGCGGTAGGAAGTGTCTTAGTGGCGTCATTGACCGTGCTGCCGTTGCTGCTCTTCCGCCCTGCGTCTCCTGATCCGTCCGCCAAGCAGGCTCCAGTTTCCACGGAAAAAATGCCCATGCTCGCCGAGGAAAGACGGAGAGTTGCGGGGAGATAACAAAACCGATGGAGTCTAACTACTGACTACTGACTACTGGCTACTTTTATGGTTACAGGAGCCGACTTTTTACATTTGTTGACAGGAGCAGGGTTTGATTTTTTCACTGGGGTGCCGTGTTCACTAGTGAAAAGTCTAATCGCCACACTGGAAGAACGAGGCGGCTACATCCCTGAAACGCGCGAGGATGCGGCAGTTGGTCTCGCCGCCGGCGCATATATGGCGGGAAAACTCCCAGTTGTCATTATGCAGAACTCTGGGCTGGGCGTGAGTTTGAATGCATTATCATCACTAAGCCTGATGTATAACTTCCCGGCCTTGTTGCTGATTACCTGGCGAGGCTATCAAGGAAAAGATGCGCCAGAACATCTTATCATGGGGGATATTCTCCCTACGCTCTTAGAGACGCTGAAAATTCCTTATCGCGCCCTCAGCGCCGACGCTATACCAGAAGCGCTCCACTGGGCCGCCGATACGTTAAAAAAGACCACAAAGCCAGTTGCCTTGCTCTTGCCGCCGGACGTCATGGCGTGAAGCTGAAGGGAGCAATGCAATGAAACTGGCCGAGGCCCTGCGTGTGATCGTTCCCTTATTGCGCGACGAACTGGTCGTCCATGCCAACGGATTTATTTCTCGAGAGTCCTTCAACATCAACGATCGACTTGGCAACTTTTACATGATCGGATCGATGGGGCTGGCCTCTTCCATTGCTCTAGGCGTGGCGCTGCACAAGCCTGAACGAAGAGTTGTGATCTTCGACGGCGACGGTAATGTATTGATGAATCTGGGCTCAGTCGCAATGATTGGCGCTGCGCAGCCGCACAATCCTGGCCATATTGTGTTCGACAACGAGGCCTACGGCTCGACGGGAAACCAACGCACGATCTCCGGTCAGGTCGCGCTTGAAGAAATTGCGCGAGCCGCCGGTTATGTCAGAGTGCAGCGAGTTGAGACCGAAGCGGACTTACGCCGTGCAGCAGCGGAATTCCTCTCCCAAGCCGGACCCTCTTTTCTCCTCATCAAAATTGAACCCGATAAAGAAGAACGGCACATTGGCCGCATTACCCATGAACCGCCGCAGATCGCCGCGCGATTTATGGAAGCAATTCATCAAACAAAGGATTGAGTAACGAGGACTGAAGACCGAGTCGAAAAGACACCGTCTGTGGGATAACACTCAGTCCTCAGCACTGAGTTATTATGCGTCAATATATTCTGCTAAATCCTGGTCCGGTCAACGTGTCTCCACGCGTACAGCAAGCCTTGTTACGAGGCGATCTGTGTCACCGTGAAGAAGAGTTTTCTGATCTGCTTGCCGCTATCCGCGCTAAACTCCTCCGGGCGTTCGCTCCTCACGGAGGCTACACCTCTGCGGTGCTTAGCGGTTCGGGCACGCTGGCTGTTGAAGCGATGGTGTCTTCAGCACTGCCGGAGGGTAGAAAACTTCTTGTCATTAACAACGGCGTCTATGGCGAACGCATGCTGCGCATGGCTGAAGCGCATCGCATCCCCACG
>CAZUFQ010000146.1:0-10754 GCA_964618735.1 uncultured Enterobacteriaceae bacterium | reverse complement strand
CCCTCGGGAAAGGCACGGTTCAAGGACAGTGGGGATTGGCTTGGTGTCCAGGCGCTGTTTTACCACAGTCGCCGGATAGGATAGGCATCCAAGACGGAGTCATTACTCACAAGCGGGATCTGCTCAACCATTGCCTGCGCGACCAGCAAACGATCAAAGGGATCTTTGTGATGGAATGGCAGAATTGTTAATGGAGCAACATGGCGAGGCTCAATAGGCAAGATGTTGAAGCGGTTAATGGCAATTTGCCGCTCCATGAATTCTTGAAAGGGCTCTGGAAGCTTGTATTTGTCCAGACGAATTTTGATAGCGATCTCCCAGTACGTTGCAGGACTCACGTCGATTTGATTCCCCGGGTCGGCGATTAAGCTCCTTGCCGTTGAACTCAAGGGCGGCTCATCCAGTATGAACCACAAGAAGGCGTGCGTATCGAGGATAAGCCTCATGGCATGTATTCCTTGAAGTCTTCCAGATGTTCTTCATCATCGGCCAAGATGATCAACTTTCCTTTTGCGCTACCTGGCTGCCGTGGTTGGAGCGCAGGCGTATGCTGGCCCATCAGTTTCGCGACTGGTTGCTCGTTTACTGTAATGACGATTTCTTGACCAGGGGCCAGTTTGGAGACCAATTCTGCGAGATGGGCCTGGGCTTCTTCGAGGGTGATTGTTGCAGACATGATGCTTTTCCTCTCACTCCATATATTCCTTGAAAACTTTAAGCGGGGCGTCGAAGTCCGGGGCCATCCACTGCTTCATGTCCTTCGCTGACCCTGGCTGACATGGCCAACTGGTGCGCGGTGGACGAACAACGACCGCAATTGGCTCGCCTTGCGAGGTCAACACGAGTTCTTCACCGGGGACCATCCCCTCGACCAGTTCTCGTAGATGCTCCGTAGCAGCGTCGAACGGTAAAGTGTGTGGCATTTTCTGTTCCCCTTTTGTGTCATTCGTGTCTTTCGTGGTTAGTCTTCATCCTTTCCACACACCGCCTTCACCTCTGCCAATAAATCACCAAACTTTCCATAATTCACCTTGACGCCGTCGTCGAGATCGAGGTTGATACGCATATCAGCGTAATGCCGTAGTTTCTCATCGAAGGCTTGCAGTTCCGTCTGTTGCTTTCGCAAGGTGTCCTGTTCTTTCTCTAGTTTCCTGCGGTGAGAGGTTGAGGTTATTCGCTGGATCTCACTGGCCAACTGCTCAATGCGAGCGTTGATCTTTCCCTGCAGCGGGATCACATACTCTGTACGCATGCGCGAGAGCGTGCCCTCGTAGTAGCGGTGTAGGTACACGAGACACTGAAACGCTCGTTGCTTGCCGCTGGTAAACAGCCAATAGATCGGTCGGCGTTTGTAAGTTTTCAGATGATCTTTGAAAAAGCTCTGTGCCAGGTAGCGGCGAATCGTCTCGTGTGGTTCCTCGCCACGGTTAGGACCAAGACTCTCGGCCACGAAGGTCAGATTTTCTTCTAAATGTTCCTTCTGCCATGCAGCGCTGATGAACTCTACAAATCGATTCGCGGCGTCATCAGAAAACCAGTCGGTGTCCATGATCGGTACAATGCCGTCTGGATCAGCAGGATAGGTTGTGTACTGGCTGGGATCAAAGCTCTGGTTGCCGCTGTGAGCATATATAAGTCCTGGCTTATCCAGACTATACCGCCCCATCATGCGGCCGATGGCATAGGAGATCAGCCGTTTGATGTCTTCTTCGCAGTCGGGACGAGCGAGAGTGATTTGGTCGTCGGGGACTTCTGGGGAGAGTTCATCTTGCAATTCGTAGGCTTCGATAAAGAGGCGGTTGTTCTCTTCCTCTAGTTGCTTCATCTGCTGGAAACGAGCGAGGACTTCCACATCAGCAGTGGCTTGCGACTGAGCCAGCGTGGCGGCTCGGTGCTGGAGCACAGGCAGCGTTTGGAAGTCCCATGAGGTCTCGAACGAGTCCCAATCCTCCTTTGAAATTCGTACGGCTCTCTGAACGAGCGATTGAACCTTTTCGGCAATCGATCTCACTTGGTCATTTGGAAAAGGAAGTTGACTCACAGTGCCAACTAAGAAGTGCAGAGTCGGGTTCATGATAGCCAAGAATTCAAAACAGGGCTTCGAACACAAACAGCCAAGAAAAAGCAGAGGGTTATCCGAAAATAACGTTGGTCCTTCGCAGTTAAAGGTAAACCCTCTCGGAACATAGCGAATACTAAATGTCGCAATGCTAGTGTGTGACCAAGTAACACCCTCTCGAAAGTAGTAGTCTGCATTTCGAATAACAGCTTGTGGGAATGCAATCATTTCTTTCCCGTCGTTTTCCCAATTCACAACATATTCGTTATTTCCATACCACTTTCTATATGCTCCACCTTTGCTGTGCGGAAACCATTTTTTCCCACTTCCTCTCGCTTCTTCTCTTGAATTACAAGTAAATCCGATACGGTCTACATTGACTTCGTGCCAGAATCTCAGAAACCGGGCATTATCAGCAGAAGCTAGCCCTTGTCGAGGTTCAGCAACTTTGTCGAGTGTCTTAAAAGTTGCAAAGACTCTTCGGAATTGGTTGCTCGTCCAATACGCGACTGGAGCACCAGGAATCACTCGGAGATCCTGTGTAGAAACAATGAATGGTTGTGCGTGGAGAAACCGTTCCTGTAACTCTGTAACGGTCGCAACACTGCCTTGCTTATCGAAAAGTCGTTTATACTTCCCTCGAAATGGAGGCATTGTGATGTTCCGAATGGTAAAGCTACAACTTCCAAAATCGGAGCCGAATACTCCTCGACCGTTATGGACAAACGTTTCTATGGTCGCAGTCGAAAATAAATTTTCTCGGAATTGTTCAAAAGTTGAAAGGAACATCCACGCTGGAAGAGTTATCATGCCAACGAAGCCATGTTGCCGTACAAAATGGAAATTCCTACTAATGAAGCACGCGTAGAGATCACCTTTCGCCTTGCTATAATTGCTGTTTATGAATGACTTAAAAGTCGTATTGAAAAACCGGCCACCCATGTACGGCGGATTCGCCACCACGGCATCATACTGCCGACTGAGCATCCACGCCTGCTCGATGAGCGGCAGCAAGGCTTTGGCCGCTGGCTGGGTCATTAAATCACCATGCGCCAGGACGCCTCTGACCCGACGCCCGATGGCAGGGAGCTTTTCAGCCAATGTCGGCGGCACTTGAATAAGTGAACCAAAGGTTTTGCCGTATTCGAACAGGTTGACCAAATCAGAAACATCGACAGGAGAAATGTTGCCCTTCTCTCCTTCTTTCTCACCATGCGCGAGCGGAACGTTCAACGCCTCAGTCAGAGCCTTCGCGTTGAGTCCTTTGCTTTCTTGAATAGACAATACCTGTAGCTGCACGCCACTGGCGAAGGTGCGTCGGTCATCGGCGCGGGCTTTCATCAGCAACGCGAAGGCGGCCAGTTGCGCGGCGCGGTCGTCAATCTCTAACCCGAAAAGATTCTTTTGCAGAATCAGTGTGGGAATATCTCTAGCTCGGTAGCCCCGCTCTTGATAGATCGCTTTGAACAGGTCGTAGGCTTCCACCAGAATGTGACCAGAGCCACAAGCGGGATCAAGCAGCGTCAGTTCTTCAGGATTCAAACTCTCCGGTGCGATCGCTTTCAGTTGCGCTTGCACTTCTGGTGCCTGCTCAGCAGGCTCGATGTAATACTCCATTTGCTGTCGCAGCGACGACTGTGGATATGTCGCTAACCACTGCCGGCCCAAACTGTTCTGTACTAGATACTTGACGATCCAATTGGGCGTGAAGAGTTGCGTGGCGGCGGGAATGTCCTCGCTCTTCACCACTTTGCCAATGACCTGATCTTTCTTTTCTGAAATATAGAACTGATAGAGCCAGCCGATGATCTCGACTTCCCGCCAGTCCTCTTTGTCAATCTCATTGACCAGTTTACGAATCAGAGAATCGGAGTGCAGCAGATTGTCAGGTAGCAACAGTTCCGTCTCGTCATCGATCTGCTCGAAGAGAAACGGCATGGCCACGTGCAAGGCGTTGCACTGGGCGATGAGGAGCAGGCGGTACAGCTCAGCTTCTTTGCCGCCGTCTAGTTTGAGATCAATGATTGTGTTCTTATCGAGCCCCGGTAGTTCGACATGCTCCGCATGCTCTAGTATTTCCGGCGTGGCTTTGCCTTCGGGATGACTCAATACTCGGTAACCATGATCAAGGTAACCATGCAGCTCCATGAAACGAATCGCCACAAAACGGTTGAACCACGTATACGCCATCGTTTCCATCGTCTGCTCGAAGCCTTGGCGGGCTATGCGTGCTTCCAGCGTCTTACGTTTCCATGCAATTGACTGTGGAAATGCTCTACCGCCGATTACGACAACATCACCTTTTTCGGTCATGGGTTCGATCTTGTTTGCCGTTAGACCGTGGAATGCGGCACGGTCAGTCACGGCTTGGATGAATTCTTTCCGGGCCTGTGGGGCGTAATTCTTCAGCTTTGTGCGATTCATGCGACAGTCTTCTCTAGCGGATTTGAATGCGTTCGTTATTGCTGATAGCCGTTTCTAGCTCATGACGTAATGAATCCAGAAAGCCGTTCACATCGTCAACCGTCTCTAGATACATTGCTTTCACCAGCTTGGCAGGTTCGATGATCCGTTGTTTTTTAACCACTGATCCGTTGCCTTTTTCGATTGGTTTTGCATCGGTGCGTTTGTTGTAGTCTGCAAGATATTCCTGAATGCGTGAGGTCGCATTATCAAACTCATGTAGCGCCTCGGTTTCCGCCTGGTTAATATGCGCAAGGCTCTCCTGCTCCTCGACTTGCCGATGCAACGCTTCGAGCCGTCGCAGACACGCAGACTGGAAACTCTCATCTCCGTTTGCCGTTGCAATATCTCTTGTCAAAGTTGCAATATGGACATTTATGTTCTCGGCTGCTCGCTTGCGACGTGCGTTCACTAAGGCCGCATTGACCGTATCTACAGTGGTAATTAACCCATTGGCTTCTGGGATCAAGCTATACGGGCTGAGCGCGGTTAAAATCTCACCCATACGTTTGAGCGCCGGCCCCGCTTGTATATCACGTTTCAGCTCCAAGCGGTTTAGTTGAAAGCGCTCATACGTCTTACGTAACTTCTCCCAAGTCGGCCTCTGCGATTCATAGAACTGTTGCAAATCACTAAACTGCTCGGCGCAGTCGAGCAAATCATTTTTTTGACTGTTGAACAGCTCGATGAACTTGTAGCTGGTGTCACACGCTAGCAATCGTCTCACCAATATAAGCCCAGCGGCGATTTCATCTTTGCCAGGATAACTTCCAGTGTCAGCTAACAGCTTGTAGCCATTAAATGAAGATTGCCAGTCCTTCAGCTTGTTTTGCAAGAAATTGTATAGCGCGTCTTCGCCATCTGGCCCCATCTCATGAAATAGATCTTTTCCAAGATTGCGCGCGTGCTGCAACGCTTTGGGGTCGGTCGTCTGCCGCTTGAGAATGATAATCTTCCGACGTTTGGCTGGTGTGGTCAGGGCGTCATAGACTTTATCGAGCGGCAGTAATGCGCTGTCCATCATCAAACTGATCTCGCCTAAGACCAGTAGACGTGCTACCAGAAGCAGCACCTGTTCATCTGGCCAGCCATAGGGACGTAGGCCATAGCGTTTTTCCAGCATATCGTGCAGAACAACCTGGCGGCTTGCGTTGATAGAAAGTGTGACATAGTTGCGAAGGTCCTCGAGCGCCTCCTTGTTGCCCTCCTCTGATTGTAACGCGAGCGTTTGCTGCCCAATATCGTTGCTCCGCAGAATGGCCTGAATTTCATGAAGCGGTTCGGGGTGCACGTGCTTGAGATAGGCCATTTTGGTGAAGGTGTTGTTGACCAGATACGCCATCGCTTCATTAAGCGCCGCCATTGGCACAGTCGCTTCCAATCTGAAGGCTTGCCCTGCGACATGATATTCCGCTTCGGGGAGCATATCGTCGCCTAGCAGTGACACTAAGCGTTTACGTCGCTCAATGTTGTCATCTGCGATATTGCGCAAAATTTTCTTGGTCGGTTCTGATTCGGTTCCATTGAGCTTATGGCGGACATATTTTTCTGTTTGCACGTAGGTGCGCAACTCTCGGCCCAAGGACTCCTCGTTGCCGAGACGTATGAGCACTTGCCCACCTTCAGCTGTGCTTTCGAGAATACGCCTTGCGTTGTCGTATAACTCGTAGTCATCATTCAGCGGGGTAATGAGCGATGCTAGCAAAGCGCCATCCGAACGGTTGCCGAGCAAATACCCATCGCATACCCGGTTGAACGTGAAGTCCATCTTGTTGACCGGATAACGATATTTATGTTGGCCTTTCAAAACATCATTGAAGATCAGCTCGCCAAGAAGCTTCGTGTCCTCTCCGCCGATGATCTCAACATTCTTAATCTCGCGATTGATGTCCCGTTCCTCATTGGTGAGGAAGAAATAGAGGTCGCCGCTGCGACTGATTAACGTTTCTTTTTCTAGTCGCTGGAGACTCTCCTCGATTTTACGGCGGAGTGCGAGGCGGTCGGCATCAATTTCCGTCATGCAAAGGGTGACAAGATTATCCACATTTCCCTTGATTTCTTCGACATAGCGGATGAGAAACAGGACCTGCAGAAGTGTAATATCGAACGGCTCTAGGCTTCCATTATCTTTGGCCTGGTCAATTGTACGTTTCACCGACGTATCAAGGAAACTCTCGATCGAAGGGTAGAAGCGGTAAAGCGGAACGAGAACGCCGATGTTCTCTGTGTCAACCAGTTTGGCAGCAGTTTGAAAGGCGTCGAGGATTGATCGCTCACCGCGAGATAAGTGCAGGCCGGTGGCACCCACTTTGCGAATGGCCTCGAAGATTTTCTGCACGAGCTGGAACTGGTAGGGGGCAAACGGATAATTTTTCTCGAAATCGTCAGCATCTTTGTATGGCCTCAAGGTCATGCCGCAATTAGTGAAGGTGAGTTGGTTCTTGAGAATATCGCCCTTTGCCTGAAAGAGCCCCCGAAGTTCCTCTCTGACGTCTGGATGTTTGTCCAACAGGCGAGACTGAATGACTTCATCGACATTGGCGCTAGAAAGCGAGAGTCGGGTCCTGAACCTACCCTGAATCTTCGAGAAATCATTTGCCTTGGTCTTCTTCATCTCCCCAAGGACAGCGTCAATATCTTCTTGTGATGTCACCACAAGCCACGCGCGGCCCTGACAGACCGTGCCGAGTTCTTCGGCGATGGTTTGCAGGTTCAGCATCAAATGTGAATCGCCGCCGATGAACTGGCCGACTTCGTCTACCAGGAAAATAAGGCGATGCTCTGGCCCCTTGGCGTCGAGATAGTCTTTGACCCATTTGCAGAAGTTTTCCACTGAAAGAGCAAAGCTCGACTCCGCCTCGTCCACCCATTTTCCAGAGGACTCCTCGCTCAAACGCAGGGTTTTCGATAACGCTGTAATCACCTCGTCACGATGGAAATGATAGGCGTCGCGCTCATTGGCCCATTCCGCGCCGGTTGCTTCGCGAAACACCTGGTGGAATTGGCTAAGCCTGCCTTTACTTTCCAGATAGCGTTCGAGATGCGCGATATGGGGGTAGTCACCACTGTAGCCTTGCAACTCATTCAGCACCTTGAGGAACACTGCCAGAATCGCGTCACGGCCCGAGCGATGGTCAGCTTTGCTGTCAATGTTAAAGAGAATTACGTCCGTGTGCGAAGCGACGGCCCGTTTAATGTCGCCAAACAGCATGGCGTCGGTAATCTTCTTCTCGAAGAACTCGACTGCGCGTTTGCTCTGGCCCTTGTGGGTATGTGTGCGGTTCCGCAGGAGATAGGACAGCACCTTGAGAAAATGCGATTTGCCTGAGCCAAAGAATCCCGATACCCACACGCCGATTTTCCCTGCGACATCCGGATTATGAGGCTCTTTGATAGCGTCGCAGTAGGCTGAAAAAAACTGGCGAAAATGATGATCGAGTTCCCGTGTGACGACAAACTCGTCCAACTCCTGCCACACGGAATCGTTGTCTAATTGGTCTGCTTTGACGACGCCGTTAATTGGGCGGGAGATGTCTCGTTCAAAGAGGCTATAGATCTTCATGTACGACCTCGCTCAAGGAATCAGCTTAAAGGCTCGGTAGTAGTTGGCATGTTTCAGTTTGCCAAAGAGGCGGAGAGATTGTCCATCGTAACGTCCCGGGTAAAACATCACGAGCGGAGTACGACCCATGATCGGGTGCAGGTTATTCAGCAAGGTATGAGAACGAAGTAGAGGCCACACACTGCCAACGCCCGACAGCAGCACCAAGTCATGCTGGTCTGGTTGCACTACCTCTGCAAAGACGGCGGCGAGTTTGTTCTCATGCAGCGGTCCGGCCAATGCTTTCTTGAGCGCCTCATCGCCTTTCTCTTGCTGCATCTGGATAGCCCGGTCGAGGAGATTGCGGCTCTTCAAATAGTCCAGCACGAAATCAAAGAGGTTGAGGTGTGTGACGTGTAGTCCAGGCTTTTGCTTGGGAATGTGGTCAATCAGAAAGTGGATATGCTCTCGTACGCGCAGTTCATCTTCTGGAGGATAGTCAAAGATATGGAAGGCGATCTCATTACCAAGACCACTGCCGCTGAGGAATTCGGCTGATATCAGCTTGGGCAAAATTTGATTCAGCCGGTCGGTAAGCAGATCGCTCATGGAGACACCTGCAGACAGCGCAGCACATACTCTTCGTTACGGTGTTGTAAATAGCGTAGCACCTGCGGCGCAATGTAGACGGGTTGCAGTTTCAAGGTCTTGGTGCTTTCAAGAAACCCGGCCTGCGCCAGCATTTGGAAGACAGAAGAGCGGAGTCGTCGCTTCGTGGACTCATTCCACTGCGGCATGTATGGATCTCGATTGCGGCATTCATTCAAGTAGTCCTCCCAGAGCTGATTCGACAAGGCCGAATGGAATAGGTGATACTGCTCTCGTACGACAATGTCAAGAAAATCACCCAATAAAGGACTCTGTTTGATAGCGACGGCCAAGAGCGCCTGACTAGCGATCGTTCCGGTGCTGTCTCGCACGAGTTGCCATAGCTCCGCATCCATCGATTCCAGGCGGGTTCGAATCAGACGAGCGAGTCTGACTGCGGTTGCTGGATGACGAACCTGAAGGATGTTCTGTTTGAGAATAGTGTCTTTCCACTCCTTTTGGTCGATTCCTTGGAGCAGCAGATCGGCGATAATCCGACTTTCTGCAACCTTTAATGATCCGGCGGTAATGTCGGCTTTGTATCTCATCCCTCACGCCCCACAAGAGCGGACACAATGAGAGAAGTCAGGATTAAGCTGGTTTTGTCATTCACTGAAGCGTCCTAAGAAAAGCTGATGTAAAGAAAGGCTATCTAAATTTACATGAACCCCTTCTCATGTAAATTTGTAGCTGGTTTCTTTACATGACGGAGGATTGAGCACAAGCGTACGCTCGTTTCTTTGATATTTCTGAATGAAGAGAATTGCTCTGGACCTTTCTCTTCAAGGTGGCCTTGTGATGACCATATACGGTAGCCGCTTTTCCGAACATCCCTATGCTGTCGCTCTTGTAGCGATAAGATGGGAAATCAGTAAAGACCTCTTCACGTTACTGCTCTCCGCTACCCCTCACAAATAGTTCTCTTCCTTTTTTGCTCGCTAGAGGTCAAGCAAAAGAAATCTCGTCTTCTTATATTGACTGTAATAACGTAATAATGTATTAAAAGATATTATGCCACGACCACGGACATATAGCGGACATGAAGACGCGGAAGGTCATAAAGTGACGATGGTATGGCCCAAACCGCTCTGGCGCGATATTCAACACTTGGCGTTGGAGGAAAACTCCTCGGCAACAGCACTGATGATTGAGGCAGCAGAAATGCTACTGGAGGCCAGGAGAAAGGAGGCCAAAGGGAAACGCAAGAAGAAATAGGTCCGAAGCGGCCAGCCAAGGTGTGCTACCACCATGACCGGCCTAGCGACTTTCAGCAATACAGGTACTGATAGCCGCTTAATGGATTCTAACCTGTCGGAGGAATCCGGCAATGATGCAATCTTCAATCTCTCTTGTTCTTCACGCGATCCAGCAGGTGACTACTGATCGTCTTCAGAAAGCGGTCTGCGGGCTCGCAGATGGGAGTCTCACTGTCACGCTCACCCGTCAATCAGAGGGTGAAGTATGTGCATTGGTAAAGAATGGCGACGGTACCGAATATGGAGTTACCCTCACCGAGACAGTCACCACGTGCTCCTGTAAAGACGCTCTTTATCGCGGGGTCATCTGCAAGCATGCTGTCGCCACGGCGTTGCACATCTTGCGGACACCGCAGGCCAATAAGGCAGCATCTCTTCCTGCACAGCCTCTCTTTCATCTCATGTGGCGAGAAGGGGTGGTGCTCTGTGGCGTTAGTGAGCCTGAGCGGGTGTGGGTGTGGCCGTGGACCGACTACATGGTGACGTGGCCCGAAGCATGCCCAGCGTGTGTAGCGGCGTACCGGCATCCTAAGGCAGTGAAGGCCGCATAAGACAGCAAAACGTGGGACAGAGTGTACAGACTCTGTCCCGAACAATAAGAGAACGACACGAAGGCAGTCGAAATCAAACCATCCTTATAAGATTCTTCGTGGCGACATTATGGTGACCATATGGTGACCACAGTCACAGAGAAGAAGTTTCGTCGCGAATAGAAACAAAAAAGCCCTTGCTTTTACAAGGGCTTAACAGAAGCCACCCATCGGAGTCGAACCGACGACCTACTGAT
>CAZUFQ010000145.1:0-10773 GCA_964618735.1 uncultured Enterobacteriaceae bacterium | reverse complement strand
GGCACCCGGCCCAACCGGACGGGTCCCTATGCAGGCAATGGGCGGGGGCGCGGGAGTGTGTACAGTTGGGGGTGGCGTATAGAGAAAGCGGCTCCTTCCACGCCGGTGGAGATTCTGGGGTTGACCGGAGTGCCAGAAGCGGGCGATTCCTTCGTTGTGTTGGGTGATGAAGCGAAAGCCCGACAAGTCGCTGAGCATCGGAAAACCAAACGGCGCGAGACCGAACTCACCAAGAGCAGCGGACGTACGACGCTAGAAGATTTCTACCAGCAAGCGCAGGCTGGTGAAGTGAAAGAACTGCGTGTCATTGTGAAAGCTGATGTTCAGGGTTCTGTCGAGGCAGTGAGCGATTCTCTAAGTCGGCTGTCTACTAACGAAGTGAAACTAGCCGTTCTTCATACCTCCGTGGGCGGTATTTCCGAGTCCGATGTGTTGTTAGCATCGGCTTCAAAAGGCATCATTATCGGCTTCAATGTGCGAGCTGAAGGGAAAGCGGCGCAACTGGCCGAACGTGAAAGCGTAGAGATACGTCTTTACAATATTATCTATGAAGTCATTGAAGATGTCCGAGCTGCCCTTGAAGGCATGTTAGCGCCGACCTACAAAGAAAAACCACTGGGCCGAGCTGAGGTTCGCCAGGTCTTTACGGTGTCTCGCTTAGGGCAGGTCGCCGGCTGTATGGTGACTGAAGGGAAAGTCGTACGCAGTGCTCAAGCGCGATTAGTACGGAATCGCGCTGTAGTGCACGAAGGTCGCATTGGCAGTCTCCGACGGTTCAAAGACGACGTGCGAGAGGTTGCCGCTGGCGCTGAATGCGGCATTGGCTTTGAGAGTTTCCACGACGTACAACCTGGAGACATCATTGAGGCGTACGAATTGGAGCAAGTGCTGCGTCGCCTCGAAGCGCGTCCGCATCAAGAGGCTGAACGACGCGTCGGCTAAGACTTCCCGGCCAGGCTGAGGAGCATAGGCATGGTAGTCGGGGTGCTGCAACTGACCCTCTATGTTTCCTACAGCCAGTCGCTCAAAGAAAAACGCGCTGTGCTTCGCAAAATCAAGAGTCGGGTGCGAAACGAGTTCAATGTGTCAATCTCAGAATGTGGCGACCAAGATGTTAGCACACGTGGTAACGTATGAATCGGCCACGTAGGGGCCGATCAAGCATACGTCAACGGCGGTCAGCAGGCCGTTGCTGGCTTTATCGAGGAGATGCATGTCGCGGAGATTGGCGAAGAGAAGGTGGAGTTTCTTCACTATTGATTGTCCGCTCGTTGTCAGTTGCCAGCACAGGAGAAAAAGAAATCCCCAAATGCTATTCGTTACAGAGACGGTTTCCCCTGACCTGTAGCCTGTAGCCTATAGCCTTAGACCTTTTCCCTTATGCCATCTCGACGCATGGAACGGATTAGTGGCCTCTTGCTTGAGACTGTCGCGGAAACCCTGTTGCGTGAAGTAAAAGATCCTCGGGTGAGCGCCGTGACTGTCACGGGAGTGAAACTTAGCCCAGACTTAAAGGCCGCTAAGGTTTTCTTTACTACACGACGAGAAGATTCAGTTGATGAGGTTTTAGCTGGGCTCCGCAACGCGACTGGGTTTATCAAGCGTCAAGTGGCTAGCCAACTCCGTCTACGTTATATACCGGATCTTGAATTTCTTTACGATGCAACACTAGAAAAAGTGAATCACTTAGAGAGCTTGCTTCGCCAAGCTGCAGAAAAAGAACGCGAGCCGCTTGCTTGAATGGTATCCTCCTCGTAGACAAGCCCGAAGGATTGTCTTCTGCCGCGGTTGTGCGCATGGTGAAGAAAGCGCTGGCGGTAGAAAAAATTGGGCATTTGGGAACGCTTGATCCATTTGCCAGCGGGCTTCTCCCGCTCTGCTTAGGGACAGGAACGAAGATTGCCCAGTTCCTTATCACTGAGTGGAAAACTTATACCGGAACCATCCGTCTAGGCATAGAGACTGATACGCTAGATAGAACAGGGACCGTGATCCGTTCTACCTCTGTTCCACAATATGGGGAAGACGCGCTTAGAGATCTCGAACGGCGCTTTACCGGTGATTACGAGCAAACTCCGCCCATGTACTCAGCATTGAAACGGAACGGAGTTCCATTGTACAAGCTGGCGCGTCGCGGCGTTGTAGTTGAGCGTACACCACGACATGTTACCGTTGAGAAACTTTTGCTGGTGCAATTGGAACACGATCTCTTGAGTTTTTCCTTGCGCTGTTCCAAGGGAACATATGTCCGCGTTCTTGCGGAGGACATCGGCGCTGTCCTTGGTTGTGGGGCGCACTTAGCGTCATTGCATCGGACCGAGTTTGGCGAGTTTTCTATACAGAATGCTCTCCCTCTCCAAGTGATCATTGAGACCAAAGATGTCGCTGCCGCGTTACTGTCGCCCACTCAAGCAATGCGGAACCATCGTGCTTTTCTTATTACGCTCGAAGCTGTAACGAAGCTGCGTCGGGGACAGCAGGATATTCTACGTGAGCTTTCATTGACAGACAAAGAGGAGAAAATTGCTTCTTTGCTTGAACCCAATGGGGAACTTGTGGCTGTCATTGAGAATCAGAATGGGCAGTGGCGGCTGATGCGGGTATTGTAAGCTTTACACTGAAAAAACGGCGTGTTAAAGTTGCGAATTGAAACAAAAAATAGAATAAAGGAGAATGAACGACTATGCTGGAAGTAGGACAAAGAGGCGAGGTGATGCAACAGTTTCGGCTACATGAGACCGACACCGGATCGCCTGAGGTCCAAGTGGCGCTTCTCACGAAGCGGATTGAACAGCTGACGGCCCACTTCAAAACTCATGCGAAAGATCATCTCTCACGACGAGGCCTTTTACAGCTTGTCGGTCGTCGTCGTCGCCTTCTCGACTACCTCCGCAGCGTGGATTATCAGCGGTATCGCAATTTGATTGAGCGCTTAGGGCTCCGTCGGTAACGCATTCCTCTTCCCTCTTTTCAAAATTCCCAGCGACGCCGCATGCGGATCGTTAAGGGAAAGGTATACGCATATATGTTTAAAAAAATAGAAATGGATTTCTACGGGCGCCCGCTCAAGATCGAAACCGGTCGCATGGCGAAACAAGCGGGCGGCGCAGCGGTGGTCAGCTATGGGGAAACGGTCGTCCTCGTCACTGTGACTGCAACTCATGAGGCGCGCGAAGGCGTGGATTTTTTTCCGCTCACTGTGGATTATCAAGAACGAACTTTTGCCGCGGGAAAGATTCCCGGCGGTTTTTTCAAGCGAGAAGGGCGACCTTCTGAACGGGAGATTCTGACCTCTCGTCTGGTAGACCGGGCCCTGCGCCCCCTGTTTCCTGACGGCTTCTTTTGTGAAACCCAAGTCGTAGCCTCAGTGCTATCCGTTGATCGGGAGAATGACGCAGACACGATTGCGTTGATTGGCGCTTCGGCAGCCCTGCAAGTCTCAGACATTCCGTTTCGTGGTCCCATCGCTGGGGTGCGCATCGGTCGCGTGCGGGGCGCTTTTGTGGTGAACCCGTTGCAGAGTCAATTCGAGGCGAGTGACGTTAATCTTTTTGTGGCTGCTGGTCGTGACGCGATTATTATGGTGGAAGGCGGCGCTAAAGTCGTTTCTGAAGAAGAAATGTTAGAAGCCCTCTTTTTGGCGCAAGAGTCGATTCAGCCGGTTCTGGATGCGCAAGACGAAATCGTGCGCGTTGCGGGAAAACCGAAACGAACGATTGTTCCTGTGCTTCGTGACGAAGCCTTACTCGCACATCTGCGCTCGCTCGCTGCAGAAAAATTGCACACTGCGTTTTTGACTCCGACTAAACATGAGCGCGCGGCGGCTGTTTCTGCCGTCAAAAAAGAAATCAAAGCCGCATTGGCTGAAGAATATATTGGACGAGAGAAAGAGATTGGCGGTCTCCTCGAAGAACTAGAGAGTGATTCTTTGCGCCACATGGTCGTTCATGAAAAGAAACGCGTTGATGGTCGTGGGGTGACCGATATCCGTCCGATTACGTGTGAAGTTGGCGTTCTGCCACGGACTCACGGGTCAGCGTTGTTTACCCGTGGTGAAACGCAAGCGCTTGTGGTTGCTACTTTAGGAACAGGTTCTGATGAACAGAAAGTCGATGCGCTGATCGGCGAACAATACAAGAAGTTCATGCTGCACTATAATTTCCCGCCATTTAGCGTAGGCGAAGTGCGGCCTTTACGTGGGCCTGGCCGACGAGAGATTGGTCACGGGGCGCTGGCTGAGCGCGCTATTGCCGCTATGGTGCCAGAAGAAAAAGGCTTTCCGTACACGGTCCGTGTGGTTTCTGAAATATTAGAGTCCAATGGTTCGTCCTCTATGGCGACAGTTTGTGGAGGGACGCTTTCGCTCATGGACGCCGGGGTGCCGATCAAAGCGCCAGTGGCTGGGATCGCAATGGGGCTGATTAAAGAGGGCGAAGAGATTTGTATCCTGAGTGATATTCTCGGAGATGAGGACCATCTTGGCGATATGGATTTCAAAGTCGCTGGCACGTCGGACGGCATAACGGCTCTGCAAATGGATATCAAGATCTCGGGTGTGACCCGCGAGATTATGCATGCTGCCCTTTATCAGGCTCGTGAAGGACGGCTGTTTATCTTGGAACAGATGGCGAGAGTGTTGCCTGCGCCTCGTGAGGAGGTGTCGGAGTACGCACCGCGCATTACGACGTTGAAGGTCAAACAAGACAGGATTCGTGATCTCATCGGTCCAGGCGGCAAGATGATCCGTTCGATTATTGAAGAGACCGGGGTGAAGATCGGTGGGGAATACGACGGGACGGTCTATGTCTTTTTGGCCGACGGTGATTCGATGACGAAAGCTATTGCTAAGATCAATCGAGTCACGGCCGAAGCCGGGATCGGAAAAGTCTATAAAGGCACCGTGCGCAAGATCGTTGATTTTGGCGCCTTTGTTGAGATTCTGCCTGGAACGGACGGATTGGTGCACATTTCCCAACTCGGTCCTGGGCGCGTACGACGCGTAAGCGACGTACTCAAAGAAGGGGACGAGATTATGGTCAAGGTGCTGGAAATCGATCGTCAGGGCAAAATTCGTCTCGGCCATCGTGAACTGCTCGAAGGTGAACGTGGCGCATCTGGGAATGAATGATGCACCGTACTGTGCTCGACAACGGACTGCGCCTGCTTTCCGAAGAAGTGCCTGGAATGCCTTCAGTGACCGTGGGCATTTGGGTCGAGAACGGTTCGCGTGATGAAGCACAGCACGAAAACGGTCTTTCTCATTTCCTCGAACACCTGTTCTTCAAAGGCACTCGTCGCAGAAGCGCTGCTGTTATCGCTGAAGAAGTCGATGCGATCGGCGGCGTGCTCGACGCCTTCACCGGGAAGGAATACACCTGCTATTATGCGCGTGTCCTGGCTGAACACATGCCGCTGGCGCTCGATCTTCTGATGGATGTTTTTTTACATTCGCAATTCCCTGAAGAAGAAATTGAACGAGAACGTTCGGTCATCTGCCAGGAGATTGCACAGATCGAAGATACGCCCGATGATCTTGTGCATGATCTTTTTCATCTCGATTTCTGGCGCGGACATCCATTAAGTTGGCCCATTTCTGGGACAACGGCCACCGTTTCGCGCTTTCAACGAGAAGACTTTGTCAAATTTCTTGATCGTCGATATCGTCCGGATCGCATTTTTGTAACGATGGCGGGAGGGGCAAAACACGAAGAATTTGTAGACTTGATTGCGGATGCGCTGTCGGCGCTGACAGGGAAGTCGATCAGTTTCTTCACGCCTCCTCCGGTTGTACAGCCCGGCGTGTATCCCCATCTCCGAGACTTGGAACAAACACATTTGTGTTTTGGGACTCCATGTGTGTCACAACTGGCGCCTGAGTGGTTTGCCGCTTATTTACTTCATACCGTCCTCGGCGGAGGAATGAGTTCCCGTCTTTTCCAGGAGATTCGTGAACGACGCGGATTGGCTTACGATGTGACCTCTTTTTTGTCGACATATAGGGACGCCGGGTATATTGGCGTGTATGTCGCCACGAGCGCCGAGCGGGCTCCTGAAGTGATGGCGATTATCTGTGCGACGCTCCGACAGCTTGCCAAGGAGGGCATTTCTGCCGAAGAACTCCGACGGGCGCAGAGCCATACAAGGGGTAGTATGTTGCTTGGTCTTGAGACCAGTGAAGCACGGATGAATCGCATGGCGCGCTGCGAGATTTACTTCCGACGCGATATCCCAGTGACGGAAGTGGCTGAGAGCATCGAACGAGTAACGCTTGATGATGTCCATACGCTTGCTGCCCGTTGTTTTGCGAGTGCAGAGCAAACGCTGACTATTCTTGGTGAACGCCCACGGGTAAAAGACCTACAATCTTTACTTGACGCCTAAAGGCATGCCTGCCGAACTGTCTGTCCACATTCTTCGTCTCCGTGAGCACAGCGATCCACTGCCGTTGCCGCAGTATATGACGGCTGACGCGGCAGGGATGGATGTGTATGCTGATGTGGTCGAGGATCTCACTCTTCCCCCTCTGGGGCGTGCGTTGATTCCCACCGGATTTGCGCTTGCTTTACCCAATGGGTTTGAAGCACAGGTGCGACCGCGTAGCGGTCTAGCGCTCCGCTCGGGGTTGACCATCTTGAACGCCCCTGGGACGATTGATGCTGATTATCGCGACGAAGTGCAGATTCTCATGATCAATCTGGGTGATCGGCCTGTGCAGATCAAACGCGGCGACCGCATCGCACAACTTGTGGTGGCTCCAGTGACGCGCGTGCAGTGGGACGAGGTTGCTGAGTTAGACGCTACAGAGCGCACCGGCGGCTTCGGGCATACGGATGTGAAGAAATTGTAAACGGCAGAAATCTACCGTTGACTCCTTGCGTGTCTATGGTACATTTCTTTTCCTCAATGCGGGTGTAGCTCAGTTGGCTAGAGCGCGTGCTTGCCAAGCACGAGGTCGCCAGTTCGACCCTGGTCACCCGCTCTTTTACAGCCTCTGGTTTTCCGGAGGCTTCTTTATTTTTGGCGAACGATCGAAGAGTAATGCTATTGAATCATTCGGTCATTGAGCGATTGAGTCATTTGTCGATTCAATGTCCCGATGGCCCGATGATGCAATCGCGAGTCGCTTGACGCCTCTGCGAGAGCCTGAAACAGTTGCTGCGTGATGAATACTCAAATGCAAGTGTTTCTTGTGGATGGACAATCCTACATCTACCGCGCCTTTTATGCGGTGAAAGAACTGACCACTTCCAAAGGGTTTCCGACGAACGCCATTTTCGGTTTCGTCAATATGCTGCAACGCATCCGAGACGGCTATGCACCAAGCCATCTTGCGGTGATCTTTGACGCCAAGGGAAAAAACTTTCGTCATGACTTGTACCCCAATTACAAGGTGCGCCGCTTAGCCATGCCGGAAACAATGCGACCGCAGATTCCGCGCATCAAGGAGATTGTGCGCGCCTATCACATTCCGGTGATCGAGCGAGAAGGTTACGAAGCAGACGATATTATCGCGACATTAGCGGTCCGCTGGGAACAGGAAGGCGCTGACGTAGTGATCGTTTCTGGGGATAAAGATCTGATGCAACTCGTATCTGAGCGGGTCACTATGCTCGATACAACGAAGGATGAACGTATCGGCGTCGAGCAGGTAAAAGGCAAGTTTGGGGTAGAGCCTGCGCGAGTGGTGGACATGCAAGGGCTGATCGGGGATCCGACTGATGACATTCCTGGTGTGCCAGGCGTTGGCGAGAAGACTGCCATCAAGCTCATGAACGAGTGGCATACCCTAGAGAATCTTCTTGCGCATGTCAATGAAATTTCAGGAAAACTTGGAGACAAAATTCGTGAGAACGTTGAGCTAGCGCGCGTGTCGAAGCAGTTAGCAACCCTCCGCCGTGATGTGCCAGTTGAGATCGAACTGGCTGCTCTGGAAAGGCGGGACCCAGATCGTGCGCAACTCAAAGCGCTGTTTACTGAGTTTGAGTTCCGCCGTTTATTGGCTGATCTCGAATCCCCCTGGGAAGACCCCCCGGAAGAACAGGCCGCAGTTGGCGAGTATGAAACTGTACGCGCTCCTTCGCAATTAAAACAAGTAGTGAAAGCGATCCAGGACGCAAAGACGTTTTGCTTCGATACCGAGACGACCTCATTGAATACGCTCGACGCTGAGTTGGTAGGAGTGTCGCTCGCGATCGAAGACGGCAAGGCCTGGTATATCCCCGTCGGTCACCGTTTTGAAGATGCAGCGCCTCAGCTTACGCTCAAAGAAGTGGTGACCGCTCTGCATACGTTATTGGAGGATCCTTCCCTCTCAATGCTTGGTCAAAACGTGAAGTATGACATCATGGTGCTGGAGAAATATGGTCTCTGGCCGCGGAATCTGGCTGGCGACACTATGATTGCCTCGTATCTGCTCAATCCGTCGCGACGTCACAATTTGACCGATCTAGCGCGGGAGCACTTACAGTACCGTATGCTGGAGTACGACACAGTGACGGAGGGCGGGAAAAAAAACTTTGCCGAGGTCTCTGTTGCTGATGCAACACGGTACTCCGGTGAGGACGCCGATATTACGTTACGCCTGGCTCACCTCTTGTTTCCTCAAGTGCAAGCCGAAGGAATGGGGCAGCTGTTTACCGAAGTCGAGGTTCCTTTGGCTGCCGTGTTGGCGCGTATGGAACTGACCGGCATTCGTATTGACCTCGACTTACTTGCCGTACTCTCGCGCGAGTTTGGTCAACGACGTCAAGAGTTAGAGAAAGAAATCTACGAGTTGGCCGGAGAAACCTTTAATATCGGCTCTCCCCAACAGCTGCAGATGATTCTGTTCGAGAAACTCGGACTGCCGCGCGGTAAAAAAACCAAGACCGGCTCTTCGACGGACTCCTCTGTGCTCGAAGCTTTGGCGGAAAAATATCCACTGCCCGCGAAGATTTTGGACTATCGTGGTTTCACCAAATTACAAAACACTTACGTGGATGCGCTGCCTAAACTTATTCATGCGAAGACAGGTCGCATCCATACCTCGTTCAATCAAACGGTGACGGTTACTGGGCGCCTATCGTCGAGTAATCCCAATTTACAAAATATCCCCGCGCGCAGCGAAGAAGGTCGCCGCATTCGCGCTGCATTCGTGCCGGCACAAGGCTACGTGATGCTCTCTGCTGACTATTCACAGATTGAGTTGCGTTTGCTGGCGCATTTGAGCCAAGATCCAGTTTTGGTTGAGTCCTTCCAAAAGGGCCAAGACGTCCACGCCCGCACCGCGTCTGAATTGTTTGCTACGCCGCTCCATTCGATCTCAAGTGATCAACGGCGCGAAGCCAAGACCATTAACTTTGGCATCATCTACGGGATGGGCGCTCAGCGTCTTGCGCGCTCGCTCAGCATCCCTTTTAAGACGGCGCAGGATTACATCTCACAGTATTTTGCGCGGTATACCGGGATTAAGGCGTATATGGATAGCGTGCTCGTTGAAGCGCGGAAGCGGGGCTATGTAACGACGCTTTTTGGAAGACGACGGTACGTGCCAGATCTCCAAAGTAAAAATCTGCAGCTGGCTGCTGCAGCCGAGCGCATGGCGGTCAACACTCCCATTCAAGGGACCGCAGCGGACCTCATTAAAATGGCGATGGTGGCGATCGACAAACGTCTCATGCAGGATCGTTTACCGGCGCGAATGCTGCTCCAGGTCCACGACGAATTGTTATTCGAAGTGCAAGAAGACAAAGTAGAACAGGTTAAGCAATGCGTGCGAGAACTGATGGAAAGTGTTATGCCCTTACGCGTACCATTGAAAGTCGATATCGGCGCTGGCTTAAACTGGGCGGAGGCGCATTAGTAAGGCAGACGTCATCAAGTCTTAAAGTCTAATTTGTTTTATCGCTTGTGGATACTCGCCGGCTTGTGGAACAGCTTGACCATAGTGGGAATCGAAAAAAAGAAACCGTACGGGACTATGCCAACGATGTAGACAATGAGGAGTAGGATTCCCCAGAGCGCGCCAAATAGCGACCACGCCGCGATGACAAGCAAGAGCGGCAACAGATGCAAGAGAATCCAGACGGCGGTGATGAGTCCATGACGATCGGGTAACATACGTAAACCCTACCATGCGCTTGATGAAGATCAAGGGCTGGGATCTGGTAAACGAACGAAGCAAAAGGAGGATTGTGGAAATGGACTACGGTAAATATCAACACTTACTCATTGAAAAGAAAGACGGTATCGCTCTGTTGACGATCAATCGTCCCGAGACCATGAACTCGACCAACGCGCGACTGCACTACGAATTGAGCAAGATCTGGTTGGATATTGCCGATGACCCTGAGGTGCGAGTGGCAGTGATCACCGGCGCGGGGCGTGCATTTTCCGCTGGTGGTGATTTTGCGATGGTGGAAGCCGCGGCTGGCAACTTTGAGGTGGTCGCCCCGCTCATGAAAGAGGCGCGCGATATCGTGCACAACATGATTAACTGTGACAAGCCGATTATTTCCGCCATCAACGGCACAGCGGTCGGCGCTGGTTTAGCGGTGGCGCTGATGGCAGATATCAGTATCGCTTCGGAAAACGCGAAATTTACCGATGGGCATACGCGTCTCGGCGTGGCGGCCGGCGACCACGCTGCGGCTATCTGGCCGCTGCTGGTGGGCATGGCGAAAGCGAAGTACTATTTACTGACCTGCGACATGCTGGATGCGAAAGAAGCGGAACGCATCGGGTTGATTAGTATGTGCGTCTCGCCTGACCAATTGATGCCTAAAGCCATGGAGG
>CAZUFQ010000144.1:0-10780 GCA_964618735.1 uncultured Enterobacteriaceae bacterium | reverse complement strand
AGCGAGCGGCAGTATCTGTGTGGGGACGAGTACACGATCGCCGACATGGCGAACTACGCCTGGTACGGCGGGTTAGTCGCCCACAATATCTATGAAGCCACTGAGTTTCTCGACGTAGGCACGTACACCCATGTACTCCGATGGGTGCAGGCCATTGAAGCCCGCCCCGCGGTGCAACGCGGCCGACGCGTGAATAAGTCCTGGGGACCCGAGGCAGAGCGGCTCATCGAGCGACACAGCACTAGTGATTTCGATGGGCCCGTTCGCGCCCAGAACACGTAGTTGAATGCACGAGCAACCGACGACGTAGGACGCGCTACGGTCTCTGGCGAGCTCTTGGAATGAAAATCCTGTTGCGAGGAGTCTAGATGCAGCGCAGGGGAATGCGGGGTTCCGAGAGCAACCGTGAAAAAACGTCGCTCAGGGTCCTGCCCTGACGGAGTTCCCCCAACCCTAGATAGAGAAAGACCGTACGGAGATTAACATGCAGCGCGTTCGGGTGTTCGAAACGGATTCATGTGCACGCCGTGCAAGGCATGATGGAAGCGGAAGCTTGGTGCAATTCCCTAGAGGATCAACCGGTGGAGAACCTACGGATCAACGAGCTGACGGAGGATGGAGCAGCGGTGTTTGTTGAGGGATGTGATCCGGCTGCACTCTGACGCTGACGCTGGCTCCGCGAATTTTCGGGTCTTGCTCAAACACCGAGATTGCCTTATGCAGGCTAATTTTGCCCTGCCCATGGAGCGAGAGGGCAGGCAGAGGAGGTGTATCATGAAACTGAGTATCAACATCAGAAATTGGGGTCCCTATTCCACGCGCGACGTCTTACTCGCCTGTGCCCGAGCGGTTGATGAGACTGGACTCGATACCGTCTGGATCAACGAACGGTTGACTTCGTCACTCGACGCCCCTCCAGTCATGCCGCAAGTTGTTACCCCAGGCCGAACCTTAGAACCACTCGCCATGCTCGCGTTTCTGGCTGCGGCAACGGAACGCATTGGTCTGGGCAGTGGGGTGATTAATGTGCCCTTTCGTCCAGCGCTGCCAACCGCGAAGTTGGTCGCGACGATCCAGGAACTGTCAGGTGGACGCTTGCGCCTGGGGGTCGGAACAGGCTGGATGGCAGCCGAATTTCGCGCTCTCGGGCTTGATCCAAAACGCAAAGGCCAAATGACTGACGACACGCTGGCTTTTCTCCACCGTTGCTTTGACAACGATATTGTCGAAGTAAACGGACAAAAGATCCTCTTCCAACCACGGCCCGCCCGTCCCCCGATCTACGTGGGCGGCGCTCCCCCGCATGCCCTGCGTCGCGCCGTGCGTTTTGGTGATGGTTGGATTCCTGCTGGCGTTGAGCCGGCAGACCTGAAATCCGGCATTGAACGTTTACACGAGATGAGTGCCGAAGCAGGACGCCCACCACTCGAAGTCATTGCCATGAAGACGCTACCCATCGAGGATCCGTCTCAAGCCGTGGCGTATGCCCGGCAGTTTCTCGACGTTGGGGTGACGCATCTTGTCCATACGCAGGGGTATGCGAGTGTGACAGAATACCGGCATAATCTCGAGATTCTGGAGGAGAAAATTCGTCCGGCGTTGCAGGACTGACCCGGCGGCGACAAGATAGTACAGTGCGGACCACAATCACCGTCCGAAGGAGGAGGAAACAGAAGATGGATAGGACAGGAGAAACATGGTGTTCTGTTCCATAGAGCTGAGAGGAGAAGAGTATGACAACTGAGGTGGCCCTGATCGTTGGGGGAGGGCCAGAAATCAGCGCGAGTTGCGCGAGCCTGTTTTCTCACGAGGGCGTGCAGGCCCCCGTCGCCGTGCGCACTCCGGGTGAACCGGTCCTCAAGCAACTGGAACGCGAACATGGTGTGCGTAGCTCTGCGTACAACGCGCGGAAGCCTGAGGCGGTGGCGGATCTGTTTTGCACGGTGACCGAGGAGCTCGGACGTCCTCGGCTCATGGTGCACAACATCGACGGACGGAGGAAGGACATTTTCTGTAAAGTTCTCACTGAAGCCGACGCAGGCTTAGTGTTCGACACCCTCCGGCAACACTGGTCGACCTGGGCTTTCGAGGTTGTCCTGCGGCCGTGGGCTGAAAAGTGGTAAAGGAAGTGAGGCAATACTGACGGGTTTCTGGAGTGGTGGCGCGAGGTGCGCTGCCGAGGTCGAACGTCTCGTGCTCGGTGAGGTCGAGGCAATACGGGACAAGATCGCGGTTGCCAGATATCTTTCCCGGGACGTATTGAGAGACATACGGTGCTCGCCCAAGATGCTGCAAATTGGTATCCTCCGCGCCACAGGCCTGATTAACCAGCTCAACGCTGAAACGGCTGGCGCAAGTGGCGGCATGACTGGGCGAACCATGGGCAGAGAAAGAGCGTAGTGCAGTGAGGGGGATCGGATGAGTAATACAATGCAGACTATCATTCTCTATGGCGTCCCATTTTCACAACCGGTACGCGCGGTCATGTGGCTGATGCTGTATAAGCGTACGCCGTTTGAAATGGTGTTGATTAACCCGGGCTCAAAAGGGGAAACTGGGAGCCGAAATGCGGCCTATCTCGCCAAAAATCCTGGCGGGACCATTCCGACAATCGAAGAACCGGACACCGGCTTTGTCCTTGGCGAGGCGCACGCCATCATGTGTTATTTAAGTAATAAGTATGGATGGACCGACGTCTACCCAGCAGACCATCGGCTGCGAGCTAAAGTGGACTGGTACCTGCATTACCACCACCGCAATGTCCGCGACGCCTCCATCGGGTTGGTTGCCCCGAAGATCCGCAAGGATCTGGATATTCCGGAAACGACTCAACTGGCTGCGCGAGCGACCCTGACGAACGCACTACACGTACTCGAGTCCAGTTGGCTTGCGGAATCCCGCTACGTCACAGGCGCACAACTCACGCTGGCCGACTTTGCCGCGTACGTGGAAATCGGGCAGCTGCAGCCCGGCTTTACCAACGTGTACGATTTCGAGCCCTTCCCTAACGTGCGGCGTTGGTTAGACCAGATGAAGCAGGTCGAGGGACACGACGATGTGCACGTCGTGCTGGCGGAGCTCGGCGATATCAGCGTCGCGCCGCCAACCATGGAGACCATCAGAAACGCCAACAAAACAGCACTCAAGGTCTTGAAGGAAAAACTAGGGAGTTTGTGAAGTTGCTTGGTGCTAAAGCATTTGTACGATGCTCGGGAACATGGGTAGTGACAAAAATCGTCAAATTTCTCGGAAACACTGATCATCACACCAAGTAATGACCATTGCAAAAGCATTTTTTGGCGGAGCCCCAGATACCTTCGCAAACTCTTCCAGGAGGTTGAAATTGGCCGCCAATAGATCCTTGTGCGCTCGATCGCTACGTGCGTGCAGCCCTCTGTTCCTAACCAGTCCGTCAAGGCCAGTATGTCATCCGTCATGGTGGAGAAAGTCCGCGTCTCCTTTCGGTCGTCTTTGAGCAAACAGGCCACCACCGTTTTGGTATGCACATCCAGCCTACCACCGCATCGATACCGTATGTCCATGTGTCGCCTCTTCTTCCTCACGGCGAGAGGAGAGTCTCATAAGGGAGAATCTCTGATGCGTGCTCCCCTTTAGAAGGAATCACAGTCGGTCGCGCCTTAAGAAACTCTCAGGCCAGACTCATATGCGAGCTTGCCAGAGCACCAACTTCGAGCGACCTGTACTCACCGCCGCTGGCCAGCAACATTTGCCGGTGGAACCTGATTTTCATGCGCGGTGGTGTGGCCGTGCATCATAACTATCCACGGACGGGGCGCAGAGATGCACGCCGCCGGTATCAGCTCACACTGTACACGTTTCAAAATACGGCAAGAAACCAGTATGGGGATGGCAGTTCAGGTACTCGGTCTCCAGAGCGCCTTTGGGGAGAATATGCACCTCGACCCACAGATGGAGCTGGGGGGTAAAGGGCGCGTCCTTGTATATCTGGATCAACAGGTTACGCACCGCCAGATGGGTCGGTTGGGTGCGCGCCGCATGTTTGATGTGCCCGAGCGATAACAAGAACCCCAATTGGGAGCGCTGTTCGAGTTCGGCTCCTGTCGTGACCTGTTGCTTGCGACAGTCACGCATACTGATGCAGCCGGTCTGCAGGGAATTCTCTCTTAGAAAGGCGATCCATTGGCTGACAACCCACTCCATTTTGTCGCTCCAGATTGTTCGCTCTTCGGGGCCACAGGCACTCCAGCCCTGTCCTTCGCGGATAAAACAGATGTTCTCGGGCACTTCGACACGGAGGCGCTTGCCTCTGGTCTCCCGGAGTCGGGGAGCGGGCAGCGCAGCAGAGGGGCTGTCGAAGTGGTCATACGCCGAGGCTGGCAAGCGGTCGCGATAGGCTCCCCAATAGCCGACTTTCCGGGTGGGCACGAGGGGCAAGAACCGAGCCGACGCGGCCTTGTGATCATTCCCGCCAGCGAACTCGAACCGTTCTTTCGGCGTCATGAGCACTTCGCGCCAGTACCCGACGTCACTGCTCGGATCGCGCGGCAGCCCTGTCCACCAGTCAGCTATTGCCGGTTGCGTCATCCACGCCTGGTACGCCTCACGGTCGAGCCAATACGCCAAGAGGACATCGCACGCATACCCTTGCGGATCGACATAATGGGCACGTTCGATAAGGGTGGGACCAGAGGGACGACGACAATGGGCGCGTAGCGCATCAATGAACATCCCATTGGCGCTCGGCTGTCGAGATTGCACCCCGAAGATGCCGAATACGAGATGCGTGACCTCGTGAGGAACTTCCACCATTCTGCCTGGAAAATCAGCCGGGAGGTTTTCCTGCTCGCTTCCCTCGACCACGTTGCTCATCGGATCATCCTTCCTACTGTTCTCTTTTTCCAGAGCTGATGATCTGTCCGCCGGATATGTCACCGAGTTATCTGTTGTTACTCCAAACGAAGTCCCAACCGGGTACTCGTACCGCTGCCCGTGCCTCTCAAACGCTGGGCCATAGCACTGGACCCAGCGCCTGATCGTGGTAGGCGCCGCCGCCAGCGCGTTACTCACATCCGGCCGGGCGCACTCCCCAGACGAAGTCTGTCGTGCCTAGGTGTTGCCCACTAAAGGCCGAAGCGTCGACGTGTCTCTCCGGATAGTGCAGAATACTACAAAAAGGGGCCTCGAAGACCGTCCCCCCCACCGGGACGCCGTCGACAGCCAATTCGACCGTACTCTCGCCGAGCATCACGTGGCGCTGGTACGCCGCACTCCACTTCAACGTGAGCCCCGTGAAACTCTGGACGATCCCTGCGTCGGTATAAAATGCCGTCCACAACGGCTCGAACGTGGCCGTATCGAGCCACAGCGCCACATACCCCGACCCTGCGAGGTTGTGGGCGCGTTTCCCCACCACCAGGAAGGCCGGGCGCACCATCCACTCGTCATCGGGAAACCAGCGGTTCGGCGGTAAATACTGAGGAGAGGCATGGCGGCTGTCGAGCACCGTCAACACCGGACGTTCGCCGAGCATCACCCAGTCATAAAAATAGTACTGTCCTTCCCAGCCGAATCCATGCTCAAGGGTGAAATGCGTCCCGGCCATGAGCTCACCGCGGGCGTTCGCCCTCTGGCGCGCGCGTCGCTGCTCAATCGCGTACATAAAAATAGTCTCCGCTTGGGTCCGCGTCCACGGAGCCCAGCCCATAATTTGGTTACCCTTGAGCTCGTCCGGGGAGAACATTAGCGCGTGGAAGCCCACCCCCTGCGGACCGAAGCCATACCGGCCATTGATGACGAGGGTCCGATGCGGATTCGGACCGGATCCTCGCAGGCGATGCGCGATATACTCAAAGCTTCCTCCTCGATTTCGACATAACAGGTTCCACACCGCTTTGAGTCCGGCGCGGGCATCGGTCGGCGAGAGGCCGGGAAAGGGCAGTTCGCGCCCACACCGCGTCGTATCATCGAGGTCGCCATTCGCGGCCAACTGATGAGGGCGGTCGGCGACCGGAACCTCAAAGACCCGGGAGGCGACGACGTCGAGCGCCGGGGGCGTCCCACCGGACACTTCGGCGGTGAACAACTGAGGAGCATACGGAGGCAGCATGTCGAACAGCTGATCCACAGGATACGATCCGGGTGGGAGCGTCCGAGATGGAGTAGTCTTGCCAAGCCACATCCTGAGTTCCGCTGGCGCCGATGGGGCGAGAGTGTCTTGAGAAACGGGGGCTTGGGCGGGACTCAATCCTTCACCTCCTGTACCCACTAGGAATCCAACATACCACGTAATGAGCAGCCAAACGCTTCGATGCCTCTTCAATGCTCTCTCCTCCCATCTTTTTCACTGACGATGCGGGGCGTGTCCGTTCAGAGCGGACCAGGCGACCACAACGGCGTTTGTCGCATGCCCCCTGTCAGACCTGTGTGGTGAGCACCTCTAGGAACCGGCGCCTGGCAAGAAACAGGCCTGCACCCAAGATCCGTGCACTAGGGGACTCAACACCACACCTTCCTGTGTTTCACGGATGTGAACAAAGGTCGTCGCTTTGCTCTGGCCACACATCCTTCCCGGCAACGTGCCCCAGAATTGGCGAACAACCATGACGCTTTCAACTCATAGGCTCGTGTCCAGACGCTGGAATGTTCGGTCCTCGCTTCAGTAGCCTCCTGTCCTTGTACTTCGGCTGTCTCCCGTCAAGTTGCACGGGCTAGGGCTCCGATCGCCACCGCCATGTCTGTCCAGCGGCGGCTCATACCATGCGGTGCCACCGCTGGACCCGAAACCTCTGGGCTCCTCATGGAGCCAATATGACACGCGGGGCAGCAGGCGAGAGCGGAGCCTGACTATAACTCCATGGGATCACGGAAGTGCTCACGAAAGATGCGTGCGCGATGTTCCAGCAGCACGGGGTCCAGGGCCGCTTTGATCACTGGATCGGTGGCGACGAAGCCTGGGCGCCACGCCTCAGGCATGGGGCACTGTTCTTGTGGCAACGGGTCGAGCAGCGTGGCAAAGGCCGTCCAGTAAATGTCCAGTGCGCTTACGGTGTCGCCCACGAAATAGCGCGCGCCGCGCGCATACTGCGATTTGAGTTGTGTTGTCAGCGCTGTGAGCGATGCAGCCGTGCGTGCACCGGCGCTTGTAGCGTCGCTTTCGTTATAGCCATATTTGCCTCCCATCCGGCTGATGCCCGCCGGTGGGCTGCCAGAGGCATACGCCGGCGCAAAGAGCTGGAGGCGTCGGTTCCACCCGATCCCCATTTCCCCGCAGATTTCGTGCGACAAGCCGATCATTAACGCGCGCTGCATGGCGTCGGTTGGAATCAGTGCAGGTTGGGGCGCAAGTCGCTCAGCGAGATAGAGAATGTCAATCCATCGATGAATCGGCTTTTCCTGCGCCCAGGCCACCATAGGGGCGCTGGATTCGCCACCCCAGGCCACGATGTCGGTGTTGGGTTCCCCTACCAGCCATGGGGCAGCGACATAGTCGAGGCCTTTCATTTCGAAGAGGGTTTTGGCGGCCTGCCCCCACGGACTCGGCATACCTTTGACCAGCACGATGCGCAAACCGGGATGGGTGATGATGTTCTCAAAGCTGTGGTACTGGAGCATAATGTCCTCCCCTCATCGTCGTAGGTTGGTCTTACCGGATGACAAATTGCTGCGCCGCATGCACCAACTCTGTAGCGGCAATGGGTTCTGTGAAGACCAGCAACTCCGGCGCCGCGATGCCGCGTTGGCACGCCGGGCGCGCTGCTATCCGGGCAAGCCAGGCCTGCAGCTGAGGCAAGCCATCCAGCTTGACACCGCTCCACTCGGAGATGCGCACCCAGCACCAGTTGGCGATAGCAGCGATGCTATAGTCGTCGCCCAGAAATGCACGGCCCGTGAGCTGCCCCTCCAGCACTGCAAACAGCCGCCGGCATTCGTTGTGATAGCGCTGGATAGCCGCCCGCAGCTTTTCTAGGAAGTAGCGATAGAGCACATGGGCTTGACCCATCATCGGTCCGATACCGACCATTTGGAACATCAGCCACTGCGTGACGTACGACTCCCCTTTTTCATCTTTCGGCAATAGGTGGCCAGTCTTGTGCGCGAGGCATAGCAGGATAGCGCCGCTTGCGAAGACAGCGAAATCGCTATTGTCACGGTCGACCATGGCCGGAATGCGGACGTTCGGACAGAGAGCCAGAAACGCAGGTTTTTTCTGCTCGCCTTTGCTCAGGTCGATGCGCTGAACAGTGGAGGGCAGGCCCACCTCTTCCAGGAACACAGAGACTTTCCAACCATTGAGCGTGGACGCGGTGTAGAGGTCAATCATACGACTCCCTCCGGCACAACAAAACTAACGGGGCAACCGTACTAATTTTGGAACGTTCAGTCAAGGACGGTCTGACGACGCCATGGCGCTTCCCCTTGGCACACTGCCTAACCAGTGAGCAGCTGACTCTGGGAAGACGAAGGAGGAGCGATATTACCATGGGGTGCGAAAATGGGGGATGGCAATCCGTATGATCCTCAAGGGGTGCGTGACCACGCGATGGCCGTTTCCTGAGAATGAGGCGGTAAGGCCACCGCTCTTCAAAACGTGTTCGAGATCACAGATCTCAACCCTGGCAGTTCGTCTGTGACCTTCGGCGACAAAAAGTGACACGTCCTCGCTGAACGATCTGGAGCAGTTCGGTTGTATGGCGGAGCAAGCAGAGAAGAGACACAGAGATCCTGGGATTGAGGTGTGGGCTCGGCAACGCAAGGAATAGCCCATCCGCGGATACTCCTCCTACGCAGAGGCTGCCGAACACCAGGGCAATCCCCACACGGCAGTGAGCCAGGACGGTTGTCTGCACGCACGTGTTCATGCACCACTCCATCGATAGAGGGAAAAGGAGAATCCTGGCCCAAAACTCGGGTTAGTGGCGTCTCGATGGCTGTCTGCGGTTTTCTGACGTGTGCTCCTACAGAGCAGTGAGTTCCGTCGCGTCACACGGGTCGTGATGAAGGGAAGTATGTTAGAATGGTCAGTTCATCATAGTCGGATGGCAGAGATCTGACATATCTCGTCCCCGCTTGGCTCTCGTGCATGGTAGACAGAGAACTTCCCTACGGAAGGAGCGGATGAAGCGCCCTCAGTGCCAGTAGCTCATACAAGCCAGCGTCCGGAGCGGACAGAGTTGGGTATCCGTGGGTGCTCTGCCCTGTATGTAGAAGGGTTATCAATACGAAAGTGATTTTGGTTCAGACACAGTTTTGCTCTAAAATTGACAATGGGGCCAAGGCGATGCTGTCTGAGTGTGGGGGCAGTTTGTCAATAGCCCACTATGATCGAGGAAACGGGGCGGCAGCAAGAAAACCGCGAGTGACGTTCCTGCACGCTTGCTTCCTGTTGGGGGCGAGTGCTGACACCACCCGCGAAGTAGAGTCGGAGTCTTGGGCTCTCGCTGTAGGGGGCGCTGCCTGGAGCAGATCACTCTAGCACAAAGTGTAGCAAACAGACCTATGATCTTCACATTGATATCAGGCGCTCTTTTCCTGACTCCCCCAGAGAGTATACGTTTGCTAAGTAGTGTGAGAGCTTCTACCGTGCGTTGGGAATTCGGTTGCGTGGTGGGCCGGTCAGGATCCTGATGGCGTCCTCCCAGGCCTGCAGGTATCCTAACTGAGGCAGAGGTCAAGAAAGGAGAGACCCATGGCGTTAGAACCACAGAAAACGGCCCTCTTGGTGATTGATGTGCAGAATGAATATTTCGATGGCAAATGGCCCCTCCCTGAGGGTAGCGCGGCCTTAGAGCGTATCGAGCAGGCGATCGACACCAGTCAAAGTACTGGGGCCACCATCGTCTACGTTCAGCATGCTGTTGCGAACCCCGACTATGGGATTTTTGTCCCTGGCTCCCATGGCTTTGCGCTCCACGCTCGCTTACATCCTCGCCCCGGTGATCCTCGCATCGTGAAGCATTACCCTGGTTCGTTCAGCAACACCGAGCTCGAAACGACATTACGGCAACGTAACATTGAAACTCTCGTCATCTCCGGGTATATGACGCACATGTGTTGTGACACTACCGCCCGCGAAGGGTTTCAGCGCGACTTCCGTATTCTCTTTCTCAGCGACGCCACCGCAACACGCGACGGGCAACACCCCACCCTGGGCACGATTGCTCATCACGAGTTACATCGTACGACCCTCATTACCCAAGCCTCGATGTTCGCCCAGGTCGTGCCGACAAGCGAGTTCATCACGCAGATGCAGGCAAAATAAGTGATGGGCGCAAGTGGGTCTGTGAGTTCCAAGAGCAAAATGAGCATGCACATCAGGGTATACCAGCCTTGGGAGGCCACCACCCACACCCATGGGGGAAGGGACGGTACGATGCCATTGTGATTGGAGCCCGGCGCGCAGGCTCTCCAACGTCCATGCTGTTGGCCCCCGCCAGGGCTATCGCGTCTTGCTGGTCGATAAAGCCGCCTTCCCCAGTGATTGCCGCAACAACTACTACATCCACCTCGGCCTCTAGCTGCTGTAGGATGACCGCTGGGGTGCCGCCTGGTGACGAAACATGGAGATGCCGGGGGCTGCCTGGAACCGCACGACCATAAACTGCAAGCGCCACTGCAGACCAACACCCACGGCGCGGCAAATCCCGCGCAGCGAGATTCTCTCTAGCAGGAGTCGTTCAATCAGTTGGCGTTGTTCTCCGGTGATCATGACATTGTCTGGCTGCAAGACGAAGGCCCGGCCACAAAGTTTACAGCGATGGTTTTGCTTCCCCGTGTGAATGTGGCCATTCCGTTTGTCCCA
>CAZUFQ010000143.1:0-10812 GCA_964618735.1 uncultured Enterobacteriaceae bacterium | reverse complement strand
AAGTCGGGGATCCACCTCGGTTTGTCTGCCCATATTCCGGATTCTGCAAGTGCCGGCCCTTGCCCGGCTTTGGGAGGGTGCGGACGATTTCCGCAAAGACGGTCGTGAAGAAATTAAGAATGGTGTTGATATTATCAAGCTCTATCCGACCGGTGGACATGGGCTGTTCTGGCCGGCTGACGTCATGACCATGAGTCAAACTGAGATCGATGCGGCCACCGAAGCCGCACATGAGCGCGGGAAGAAGATTCGCGGCCATATCATCTCGAAAAAAGGCATTTTGGCTGGTCTCAAAGCTGGCATGGATGTCATCGACCATGGCGACATGATGGACGAAGAGTGTATCGACTTGATGGCCAAGCAAGGAACCTTTGTCGTGCCAAGTCTGTATTTCCCGTGGATGATGGTGGAAGAAAAACGCCGCACCGGCAAAACCGGATTCGGCGGCGTGGAAGCGATGGAAAAAGGGCTTGAGCACTCCGCTAGAGTGATCCCGCTTGCTCAAAAGGCTGGCGTGAAGTTTGTGGTGGGCGATGATTTTGGCGTCGCATCATTACCCCACGGCGAATATACAAAAGAGCTGCAATCCTACGTGAAGGGCGCTGGTATTTCTGCGCTCGAGGTCCTTACCTGGGCGACCAAGAATGGCGCTGAGTTACTGGGTAGGGGTGACGAACTCGGTACGATCGAGCCAGGGAAGCTAGCCGATCTGCTAGTTGTTGATGGGAACCCCGCCAAAAACATTACCGTGCTGGAAGATCGCGACAACTTAGATGTCATCATGAAAGGTGGACAGTTTGTCTCCTGTCAGTTGACGCCTAGCAAAGTGCGTCTCCAGAAAGCCGCGTAACGTCAAATTTTCATGACCCTATTCCTAGGCTCTGCCTGGGCACGAAACGTAGTGTGGTAGAACTATAACTGCGTGCCATGCCCAGGCAGAGCCTAGGCATGAGGGCCACCCGTTTTCCCTTTCTGCCCTTTCGTCAAAGCCTCTCGTCACAGTAGGGCTTTTTCTCTACACTCTTTCCTGTGGTGGATGGTCAGCTGTTCGCTTTAGATGATCCGGAGTTACGTCGCCGGGCGATTCTCGCCTCTGTAATTGTTGGCGCTGCTCTGCTTGTCGTCAAATTGTCGGCAGCGGCGCTGACTGGTTCTGCTGCGATCCTCTCCGATGCATTGGAGTCGATTATCAATGTCGTGGCGAGTTTATTTGCGCTCTATAGCGTTATTCTGAGCGCCCAGCCGCCTGATCGTTCCCATCCCTACGGGCATGGAAAGGTTGAATCTTTTTCCGCCGGTTTTGAAGGGGCGCTCATTATTCTTGCTGCTCTCGCCATTGTCTGGGCGGCGGTTCCGGGATTTTTTTCACCGCGTCCGCTTGCCGAGTTGGATCTTGGCATCGTGCTCGTGCTTGGGGCTGCAGCGGTGAACGCCAGTCTCGGCGTCTTCCTTATCCGTACCGGGCGACGAACGCACTCCCTCGCCTTGATGGCGGATGGCAAACATTTGCTCACCGATGTCTACACAAGTGGTGGTGTTGTGCTGGGACTCGGTCTTGTCCGCCTGACTGGATGGCTAATGCTGGATTCTCTCACAGCTTGTGCTGTCGCCATCAATATCCTTGTTTCCGGCGCTAGATTAGTGCGTCAGTCTGTGAGTCACTTGATGGATGAAGCCGACGAGCTGGTGCTCCACGACATCGTCGACATTTTGCAACGCGAACGTCGTCCCGAATGGATTGATTTGCATCACCTGCGCTCGTGGCGCTCCGGCAATCGGCATCACATCGATTTTCATTTGACGTTACCGCGGTATTGGAATCTTGAACAATGCCACGAAACCCAAACTGCTGTTGAAGCGTGGCTTATCGATCGGTTAGGTAGCCACAGTGAAGCACTCCTCCATCTTGATCCTTGCACTCCGCATTATTGCCCGTCTTGTCGTATGGTAGCCTGTCCCGTACGTACGAGCGCCTTTCGTGTGACTCCTTCGTGTACGGTGAAGTTTGCCACGGGAGATCCTCGATTCCCGATAGATTAATCCTCAAGGAGACGACTGTCCTCACTCTGGACAAAGAACACTGAGTGTGCTTCTCTAGTACCCGTTCAGTTCTGACGCTTCTCAGGGAAGGGATAAGGTCTAGGGGATTACCTTAAGCTTGTTAGGCATGATGCCGATCCGTAGACACAGAGGAAGGGAGCTGAACGAAGGTCATTGAATCTTCCTCGGCCTGGGGCGATGTTATGCCGTTGGGAAAAACACTACTCGAAAAAAATCTCATCGATCAGGAACAGTTGCAAGCGGCTCTGGCTCGCCAAAGGGCAACTGGAGGACGTGTTGCCGACCATTTGGTTGCTCTGGGTTTCCTCACGCAAGAACAGCTGTGGAAGGTAGTGCAAGAGTCTCCTCCCATGCCGTCATCCATTCAAGAGACAGGATACGACGCGCAATTTCTCCTCAAGTTTGTCCTCAAGTCTATGTTTGTCTCCGGGCTCCAGCACGTTCCAGAAATTGCTCGGGAAATTGCGCTCTTCCGAAGAATTGTGGAAGAATTGCTGCAAATTGCCAAAAAAGAAGCGCTGGTCGAGACTCGCGGCGCATTGGACGGCAATCTGGCTATTCTCCGCTATGCTTTGACGAATAAAGGCGTGGAACGAACGCAAGAGGCGCTGCAACAATCGCAATATGTTGGGCCTGTTCCGGTCACGCTCTCGACCTATAGTCTCCAAGTCGAGAAGCAAACGATAACGAATGAACACGTTACCAACGAAACCCTGGCGCACATTCTTGCCCACCTTGTTTTGCCTCAACACATTCTCCGACAGCTAGGCCCGGCGGTGAATGCAGGCAAGCCCATTCTCCTGTATGGTCCGAGCGGCAATGGGAAGACCTCAATTGCTGAGGCGATCGGGCAAGCGTTCGAGCAGACTGTTTATTTACCGCACTGTATTGAAGTGGGCGGGCATATCATTAAGGTTTTTGATCCGGTCGTCCATGAGGAAGTGCAGAGCCCTCGTTCTGTTTCCTCAGCGCAAGGATTGAGTCTCTCCACGGCCGAGTTCGATCCCCGTTGGGTGCGGTGTCGTCGACCAGTCATTATTGCCGGCGGCGAACTCACTCTTGATACTTTGGACCTCAAGCTTGATCCTATCTCTCGGGACTATGAGGCGCCCCTGCAGGTGAAAGCCACGGGCGGAGTGTTTGTCATCGATGACTTTGGTCGCCAACTCGTGCGGCCACAGGATTTGTTGAATCGCTGGATTATTCCTTTAGAAAGAAAAATTGACTACTTGACTCTGCATACGGGCAAGAAGTTCGCCGTGCCTTTTGACGAACTCGTGATTTTCTCGACGAATCTTTCACCGGAAGTCCTTATGGACACGGCGTTTCTCCGTCGTCTCCACTACAAATTTTGGGTCGGTCCTCCTTCTGTTGAACATTATAAAACCCTTTTCCGGAGAGTCTGCACGCTGCGCGGAGTAGAGTCAGCTCCGGACGAAATCCTGTCGTATCTTTTCGATGTGTTCTACCAAGAATCCGGAGAGGAAATCGCCGCATATCAACCTCAATTTATTATCGACCACGTGCTTGCCGCTTGCACTTACGAAGGCCGCCCGCTTCAGCTGACCCTCGACAAAGTGAAAGATGCGCTTCGCAATCTGTCGGTCGCTGATTCCTCGATTGCTGTGATAGAGTAATAGTAATGGCGACACAACAAGTTCTTTTGCTTCACTCTCCCAACTTCCCTCTTGCGGCGGTGCAGAAACTGCTAGAGGAACGGCAGTTCCTTGTGCATGTGAGCCGCACCTGGGAAGAAGCCGAACGTCTCTGTGCGATCGTCCCTGCGGGACAGCTCAAATACGTTTTCATCGATCTCACGCTTTGCACCGAAGACGCGAACGAACGGAAGCTCCGCACGGAGCGGGCAATTGCTGCAGAAACTCCCTTCATCCATTTCCATCCTCGTTTCCCGCAGCCTCTTTCGGACCTTTTGCATCCTGGAGGCCTTGGCTCCGGACCTTCTGCCGCCTATGCAGAAGGCGCAGGGTTTGCTCTCGTGGGAGAAAGCTCCAGGTTCCGTGAGGTATACAGCCTTGCCGATCGGTATGCGCCTCACGATATCACCGTCCTTATCACCGGAGAAACCGGTTCCGGAAAAGAAGTGATGGCGAATTATATTCATTCTCGCAGCGCTCGGTGCAACGGGCCGTTTGTCGCTTGCAACATGGCGGCGATTCCCGAAACCCTGGTCGAGAGTGAATTGTTCGGTTATGTGAAGGGCGCGTTTACCGGAGCCGAAAAAAACAAAAAAGGGCTCATTGAGGCGGCTGAAAGCGGCACGTTGTTTTTAGATGAAATCGGGGATCTCTCTCTCGCGACACAGCTGAAACTATTACGCTTTCTGGAAAGTAGAGAGTTTTACCGCGTCGGTGAATCTTCCCCAAAGAAAGCAAACGTTCGGGTCGTGGCGGCTACCAATAAAGAGATGGAACAAGCCATTCGAGAACAGCGCTTTCGCGAAGATCTGTACTACCGGCTCAATAACGCCCGCATCATCTTGCCGCCTTTACGAGAGCGGCGTGAAGATATCCTTTTACTTGTTGACCATTTCATAGTCTTAGCCTGTCGTCAGATGCAGAAGCCTCTCAAGAAAGTCAGCCAATCGGCGCAAACATTATTGCTGGAGTACTCGTGGCCAGGCAATATCCGCGAACTGCGGAGCGTCATCGAAAGCGCTATGCTTGTTTCCGACGGAGAGTATATCACATTAAGTGATCTCCCTATGCATTTGCAGCACTACGCCACCAATCACCGTGAAGAGATTAGTGCGAAGGTGCTTTCAAAACTCGACCTGGCGGAGCAAGAGGTTATCCGGACGGCGCTCGAAGAGGCGAAAGGGGACAAAACGGCCGCGGCAAAACGCTTGGGCATTTCCCTTCGTACGCTGTATCGCAAGCTGGAAAAACTTCCTGAGTCTAGAGACTCGAAACCGCTTTCCTCTCCAGCTTTAGGCCCGTTGTGAGGCTAGCGATTCATGATGGAGCCTCGGGTTAGGCTCCCTAATCAGAATCTCCGGCCTCAAGCCGAGTTCCCGTTCCGCTTTCTCTTGCGGAGCTGCGCCTTATCTTCTACTCCCCACGGCTTTTTCTTGTAGCGTTTCTGCCGGCGTTTCTTCGTCCGCTCCTTGTGCATTTTCTAAGACGTGCATACGCAACGCGAACCAAACGGAGGCGGCGAGGCAACATACTCCGGTGATCGCCACTGTCAGCGGCGCCCCCAGGTGTGAGGCCCCAACTCCGGATAGTAAACTGGCGAGCGGCGGCGTTCCCATAAACATCATCAAGAAGAGACTCATGACGCGTCCCCGCAAACGGTCTGGTGTGAGGGTTTGCAAGAGCGTGTTCGCTGCGGACATGGGTAGCATGAAGCCCGATCCCACTAGCGGTAAGAGCAGCATCGAAATCCAGAAATTGCGTGAGAGAGAAAAGAGAATGAGGCCGATGCCGAATCTGATGAGCGAGGTGACGATCGTCCGTCCAAGTTTATTGGGGTCGCGATTGCGTGCGAGGAAAATTGTGCTGATCACGGCCCCGACGCCTGCGGCCCCCATCAAGAGTCCCATACCATCTGCCCCGCCCTGCAGGATATCTTTGGCGAAGACCGGCATAAGCACGGTGTACGGAGTGCTCACCAGGCTCAACACTCCGATAAAGCTCAACAGGAGGCGAATCGCTGGGGTATGTCTGGCGTAGCTAACGCCTTCACGAATAAAGGTCAAGGTAGAAACGCTGACGAGATGCCCCTCAGGCTGAGGAGGTAGTCGCATGGCGAGGAACCCGCCGATGATCGCGAGATAGCAAATACCGTTGATCGTGAAGCATTCACCCTCCCCAGAATGCGCGACAATGATACCGGCGAAAGTTGGGCCGAGAATACGCGCTGCGTTGACCAACGCTGAGTTGAGAGCGATGGCGCTTGTAAGGTCTTCTCTTCCAACAATGTCTTGGAGGAAACTCTGCCGCGCTGGCATCTCGAAGGTCTGGAGAATGCCTGCCGCCAGCGCAAGGGCAAAAACTTCCCACTCAGTAATGTGGCCGTAAATGGTGCGGAAGCCTAAAACGAGCGCCTGAATCATGAACAACGTCTGCGTGGTCATGCAGATGCGATAGCGGTTGAAACGATCGGCTACTACGCCAGCGTATAACCCGACTATCACGGCAGGAATCTGTCCAGCAAAAGCAACCATCCCTAACATGAAGGAGGACTCTGTCAAACGATAGACGAGCCAGCCTTGCGCCATGCCTTGCATCCAGAAGCCAACGCGGGAAACAAATTGACCTAAAAAGAACAGACAAAAATTGCGATGACGAAACGCGCGCAGTGCATAGGGAAGTTGTCGACCTGACGAGGCAATTTCCGATTCTTCTGAAACATCCATGCATGACAATTAGCTGGCGTCTCTGGCACTTGTCAACGAAAAGGGTCATGCAAGTAAAGAAGCAAAGGCGACATGCTGATTCGTGTCCCGTTCCCTTGTGCCGCTAACACGTTTGTTTTAAGACAAACGCAGCAACCGCGAAAAAGGGGGATAGGATATGAACGTTGGTCTTCTCACGACAGCCACTGCGCAAAGCGGCGACCTCGCCGAGGTGGCGCGGCGGACCGAGGCGCTCGGGTACGATTCGCTCTGGATTCCCGAACATCCAGTGATTCCACTCAAGAGACAGACGCCGTTTCCTGGCTCACGGGATGGGGTATTACCGGATCACTATAATCGTTGGGCGGACCCATTTATTGCCCTAACCGTATTAGCGACTGTCACCAAACGCATCAAGTTAGGGACTGGGATTTGTCTGTTGCCGGAACGCGAGCCCTTAGTGACAGCAAAGGTGATTGCCAGTCTTGATCTCTATTCTGGCGGGCGCGTCATTCTTGGGGCGGGCGCCGGTTGGTTAAAGGAAGAAACTGAGGTGATGGGGACGCGGTTTGGCTCACGGTGGAAACGGATGCGAGAAACCGTCGAGGCGATGCGTGTCCTGTGGACCCAAAGCGAGGCCAGCTACGAAGGAGAACTGATTCGATTTCCAGCGGTGCGTTGTGAGCCTAAGCCGGTGCAAAAGCCCTATCCTCCGGTGTTACTCGGCGCGCATGGACCAAAGGCCCTGGAGCGGGTTGCGCGTACGTACGACGGCTGGTTCCCGCTCGTGCATAATAGAGAAGACTTTCAAAAAGATATGGCGACCTTGCGAAAGTTAACAAAAGAAGCGGGTCGCAATCCGGATGCGTTGCAAGTGACGATCATCGTCGACCCTCGCGACGGCGGCCCTTCGGTCGACGACTTCAAGCGCTATCGGGACGCTGGAGCACAGCGTGTGATCCTCTTTTCTCAACGACAGGGGACCGAGGGCGCCGACGGCAAGTCGCTGGAGATTGTGGATCGTCTAGCGCCTATAGTTGAAGTAGCGCAGAAAGCGTAACTTTATCCATTTATTCAAGAGCAGCGAACGACAATCGAAAGGCTTACGCTACGCCGGCGTGCATCCCTTGCAGCTTATGGTGTTCCAGCACGCTCCCCAACGGTTTGTTTTGATCGAGGGCGTCCTTGCCTTTATCGGCCAGTTCAAGAGCATACGAAAGTGTGACGTTTGTTAACGCGTAGGTAGAAGTGTGGGGAACGATTGCCGGCATGTTGGTTACGCAATAATGCACCACGTTTTCTTCTCGGTAGATGGGGTCATGGTGGGCTGTGGGATGTGAGGTTTCGGCGCTCCCGCCCTGGTCGATGGAAATGTCGACAAACGCTGCGCCTGGCTTCATGCCACGGAAGAGCGTGCGGGTGAGCAGCTTTGGCGTGCGTGCGCCTGGCACCAGCACCGAGCTGATCACGAGGTCCGCCGTCGTGACTTCTTCCTCGACATTGGCCCGGTTTGACATGACTGTGGTGACATGCCCGCCGAGGATGTCGTGAACATATCGTAGTCGCGCCGGGTTCACATCGAGAATGCTGACACGCGCGCCTACCCCGACTGCAACCTGACAAGCGCTCGCGCCAGCGATGCCGGCGCCGAGAATGACGACATACGCCGGCTTCACGCCCGAGGCGCCGCTCAATAAGACGCCGCGTCCGCCATTTTGCGCTTGTAAACACCAAGCTCCGACTTGAATAGCGAGACGACCGGCGACTTCGCTCATCGGCGCCAACAACGGCAGTGAACCGTCGTCGAGCTGGATCGTTTCATAGGCGAGGGCGGTAACGCGCTGTTCCAGCAACGTTTGTGTAAGACGCTCTTCAGCCGCGAGATGGAGGTAAGTAAACGCCATCAATCCCGGCCGGAGAAACGCATACTCCGTGGGAAGCGGCTCCTTGACCTTGAGAATCATCTCGGCTTGTTCCCACACTGCGCTCGCCGTTGGCGCAATACGGGCTCCTGCTGCCCGATATAAGTCATCCGGGATACTACTGCCCTGGCCGGCAGTATGTTCAACAAAAACCTCATGACCATGGGCGACCAAGGCGGAGACGCCGCTTGGGGTAATGGCCACCCGTGTTTCTTCAGCTTTGATTTCTTTGGGAATGCCGATTTTCATACAATCAGCATAACATACGCGCTTGCCGACTTTACAGCCAGGAAGTGATTCGCGTATCTTGGCGCAGATGGGTACTATTCTTGATGGAAAAGCGCTCGCCCAACGCGTGCGTCTTGGGGTGAAGGAGGCTGTCGCTCGGTTTCAAGCGCAGCATGGCTATGCGCCAGGATTAGCTACCGTGCTCATTGGTGATGACTCCGTTTCGCGTGTATATGTTAGCACCAAAGAGAAAGCCTGCCGTGAAGTTGGCATGCAATCGTTCGGCTATCGTTTGCCTGCGACCACTACGACGTCTGAGGCGTTGGCGTTAATTCGGGAACTCAATCATCGTCCTGACGTGCAAGGGATTCTCATCCAGTTACCGCTCCCGCCGCAGCTGGAAAAAGAGAAGCTCATCGAAGCTTTAGCGCCGGAAAAGGACGTCGATGCATTGCATCCTTGGAATCAAGGCAAACTCCTTTTAGGCGAAGAGGGGGTGCGTCCCTGCACGCCCCTGGGCGTGATGCGCCTTATCGAAGAGAGTAGAGTAACGCTCACTGGTAAGCGAGTCGTGGTGATTGGGCGCAGTCTGTTAGTGGGAAAACCTGTCGCTTTAATGTTACTGGAAGGCAACGCTACTGTTACTTGTTGTCATTCTCGTACTGAACGACTTGCCGACGAGGTGCGGGCCGCTGATATTGTGGTGGCGGCGATTGGGCGTCCAGAAGTCATCAAAGGGGCCTGGATTAAAGAGGGGGCTGTGGTAATCGACGTTGGCATTTCACGATTGCCAGATGGGTCTCTCAGAGGGGACGTTGAGTTCGCCGCAGCGAAGGAGCGGGCGGCGTTTATTACTCCAGTGCCAGGCGGAGTTGGACCGATGACTGTCGCGATGTTGTTATCCAATACGTTGAAGACAGCGGAAAAACAGGTAAGGACAGAAGTCAGTGGGTAGCATATAGCCTGCTCACTTCGTTCGCTCTATGGCAGATGGCTCACTCACTGCGCTCGTTCTATGGCAAAGCACTTTGTCGCCATACGCTATCGGCTATAGAGTGAGCGGAGCGAACGAGCTATCAGTTATCTGCTGAGACCTGAGAACTTTACTCATGTCTAAACACACTCCCCTTTACGACACGCACCGCGCCCTCGGTGCGCGTATCATCGAGTTTGGCGGCTGGGAGATGCCAGTCCAATACCGCGGCATTCTTGCCGAACATCAAGCCGTGCGCACGCAGGCTGGGTTGTTTGACCTCAGTCACATGGGCGAGATCGAAATCGCCGGACCACGAGCGCTGGAGGTCTGCCAGGAGTTGCTTGTCACCGACGTCGCGCGTATCCAGCTCTGGCAAGCGCAATACTCGGTCCTCTGTTATCCTGATGGCGGCTGTGTCGATGACGTGATTGTCTACCGCATTGCGCAAGATCGTTATCTTCTCTGTGTGAATGCCGCCAACATTGACAAAGATTGGCAGTGGATTACCAACCAGAATCGAGACCGCGCGCAGCTCGTGAATCGCAGCGACGAGTATGCACTCATCGCCGTACAGGGGCCGCGGGCTAGAGACATAGTGCAATCGCTTGTGACGCTCGATTTGTCGCAGCTCCGTCGCTACTGGTCAGCGATTGGAGAAGTGAGAGGCGTGCAGGCTCTCGTGGCCCGCACGGGCTATACCGGTGAAGATGGATTCGAGTTGTTTATCCCGGCTTCTGATAGTGTCGCGGTCTGGAATGCGTGTCTAGACGCTGGGCAACAACATGGACTCGTTCCTATCGGACTCGGCGCACGGGATACGCTGCGGCTCGAAGCTGGGTTGCTGTTGTATGGCAATGATCTGGACGCAACCACGACCCCGCTAGAGGCTGGGCTGCGGCGCTTGGTGCGTTTTGAGAAAGCGGAATTTCTTGGTCGTGAAGCCCTGCTGCGGCAACAGTCTCAGGGAGTAACAAAACAATTAGTTGGCTTAAAGATGGAAGTTCTAGGCATTCCTCGGCATGGGTACACATTGTGGAGCGGCGAGCAGCAGGTCGGGGCCGTGACCAGCGGGACCCAATCGCCCACGCTGGGTGTAGGTATTGCGTTGGGGTATGTCGCTCCTGCGTATGCAACTGTGGGCGCTGCGATTGAGGTGGAGATCCGCGGCAAACGTGCTCCGGCGCGAGTGACGTCGTTGCCGTTTTATTTAAGAAGTAAGGGGTGAGGTATGGAGATACCGAAAGAGCTGCGGTATTCGCGCGAACATG
>CAZUFQ010000142.1:0-10844 GCA_964618735.1 uncultured Enterobacteriaceae bacterium | reverse complement strand
GGCATGTGGCTCGTCGGTGAAGACATGCCGCAAGAGACTAATCGGATTACTCTACATCCCACTGAGAAGGATCAGTTCGGTTTGCCTATCCCTAACGTCCATTTTGACGACCATGCGAACGACGTGGCGATGCGTACTCACGCCTTTAAACAGGGCTCCGCAGTCTATCAAGCCGTAGGCGCTACAAAAGTCATGGAGACGCCGCCTTATCCGTCGACGCACAATCTCGGGACGAATCGCATGAGCGAAAAGCCTCGTGATGGTGTGGTCAACAAATGGGGACAAACGCACGACATCCCGAATCTATTCATCTCTGACGGCAGTCAATTTACCAGTGGCGGGGCGTCAAATCCGACCTTGACGATCGTTACGCTTGCCATTCGGCAAGCTGAATATATTACCGATCTCATGAGCAAGCAGGAGATTTAGGAGATCATCCCGCTCAAAGATTAACAATCTCGTTCCCAGGCTCTGCCTGGGAACGTAACCCTCAGGGGCTGTAGAACTGTAACCCCCCACAACGTGTCTAGGCAAAAGCCTGGTGCGGGGCCGTAGTCACTGTGTAACAAACCCTTTCACATATTGAATAAGACTCTGAATTTGCTCCTTGTTCAACGTGTTTTTATAGGAAGGCATAAGTGGCGATTTTCCGACACTTGCTCCTCCTTCCCTGATCAGCTTGGTTAGGTACGCGTCCTTTTTGTCTTTGAGCACAACGGTCAAGTCTGCCGGTTTGGGTTGGAGCACCTGACTTGTTGGTCCATCTCCTTTACCGCTCGCTCCGTGGCACATGGAGCAGGTTTGTTCGTAGAGCTGCTTTCCATCTTGTCCATAAGCAGAAAAGACAAAAAGGTTTACCAGCAAAACGCTTACGGCCACTTGCCAGGTCAGGAAAACAGTCTTCCGCATTGTTCCTCGCTTTCTCACCCGGTTGTCAATGCAATGCAGGGCAGTATAAACAAAGAGTGTCATAGACGGCAAGCGAGCGCTCTGAACACTGTGAGCGCAGGCTGAACCCTTGACAGCGTGAGGGGTTCGCTGCATATAGGACTCAGCTAATTTATGAGAAATGCTACAATTCTTTCTTGTTTGGTGGATTCGAAAGACGTAGACGCGAGAGCAGAGGAATGTGGATGCGCACCCTCAACAGCAAACTGTTCTACATTATTACCCTGGTGATGGTGGGTTGGATGATGAGTGCTGAGGCGTGGGCGCATCGTGATCGAGGACCGAACGATCTCTGCCGACGACAAATAGGCGATTCGCTCCTCCATCTCACGCTCTATCAACCGCAGTTCGATCCCGTTGCTGAGTATTGTGAGGAGGCGCCGCGTACTGGAAAGACGGTGATGGTTGTGGATGTCACTGATGGTGAGCTACGCCAGACGCCGATCGGCCTCGAAGTAATTGAAATTGAAGTCTCCGGCCAGTCGCGTATAATCCAATCGCTTCCGGCCAAGATTTATGAACTAGGAGTTGTAGATACCGAAGTGCTGTTGACCGAGGGGAATGACTACGTCGTTCGTGTTACGCTGGAGCTTGGGTCTGGCAGACAAGCGCAAGTACTGGTATTTCCCATTCGCGTCGCGGCATGGTATAGGGCAATGTTGATGCCGGCGTTGATCGTAGTTGGCTTGCTCGCGCTGACCACGATCTCCGTCATTCGTTATTATGTCACCGCTCGGCAGGATGAGTCTTTAGCTGCCTGATGGTTCATTATAAAGAGTAAAAGGAGGGTCTGATATGGCTCAGTCACAAGCAGTGCGACAAGCGCCTCGAGAGAACGGACAAAGTAGAACGACGAGTGGAAAGTCCTTCAAGCCGACTGATTGGATGGTTGGATGGAAGCCGTTGTTCTGGGGCAGTGCTTTGGTCATGGCGGCCAACATTTTTCTTTGGTTTTGGAATTATAATTTCATGTTCTCGGCTGGTCTGAACTCAGCCAGCCCAGAATTCACGATGTATTACCGATCACTATTCTGGAGCGAGGTGATCGTGTTAGGCATATTTACCGGCATTTGGTACGGATGGTTGATCCGTACTGGCCGCGAGATGCTTGGAAAGCCCTGTGAACGGGCTGAAGAGGTGCGCCGGATCGCGATTCTGTGGAGCATTATCGGAGTCACGAGCCTCTCGATTTATATCGAAGCTAGCTTCTGGCCAAACTGGGATGGGTCATGGCATCAAACTATGGTGCGTGACACTGCGCTCACTCCGACGCATATCCCCATGTTCTATTTCTTTTTCCCACTTTCAGTCTCTTTGGCCATCGGCGCCTATATTTACGGGCGGTTCCGTATTCCCGCACTCTACAGCAAGGACAAAGGTTTTCCGTGGTCATTTTTCTTACTGATCAGTGCGGCAGTGATGGAATGCATGACCGTAGCGGCGAATGAGTGGGGACATAGTCTGTGGATCTCTGAAGAAATTTTCTCCGTGCCCTTCCACTGGCCGTTTGTGGTGTACGGGTGGCTAGCCAGCGGTATGTTCGCAGTCTGGGGCGAGACCATCGTTCGGTTGTTCGAGATTGAAAAGGCTGAAGAGTCTGCAGGCTCGAACGCTCCGTTTCAGTCCCATGTGGCGGCAGACTAATTCTGCGGCGCATTTGCGGCGAAACACAAAAAAGTCTTATAGAGGGAGGAGCGGAGCATGGCGGCAGACACAACGGCAGTGGCAGATATTGCCGAAGCAGCCGAGCGGCAAAAGCGGCTTGAACTCAAAGCGCTTCTGAACAAGCAATATAAGTGGATCGACCGGAAGTGGGATATTGTCTTCTGGATCACCGCGATTTTCGTGGTAGCGGGCGCTGCGGATATCACGAAGCAACTATTTGCGGGTGACTGGGACTTCTGGACAGATTGGAAAGATCCACAGTGGTGGCCGGTGATTACCGGCTTCGCCACCATCATTATTCCGTCAGCGTTGCAATATATTCAGTGGGTGGCCTGGAGGTTTCCCACTGGAGCGACCTACACCTCGGTCTGTTTCTTTATGGCCGCCTGGATAGGGCGTTACTTCCAGTGGCACGTAGCGGAAGCCTACCCCATGAATTTCGTGTGGCCTATCTCGACGGTGTGTGCGGGGATTATCCTTGATTGGACATTGATGAAGTCAAAGAGTTTCCTTATCACTTCGTTCGTCGGCGCACATGTGTGGGTGATCTTAGTATGGGCGTTCAATTATATTCCGCTCGCGCCCTTTTTACAGCCCGCACAGTTCATGAATCATATTATGACGGTGGCTGACGTCCAAGGAATCGTGTACATCCGGTCGCAAACGCCTGAATATCTCCGCCTGATCGAGCGGGGCGCATTACGCAGTTTCTTGGGAGAAACGCAGTACGTTTCTCTGGCATTCGGCGGCACCGCCGCTTTTGCCGGCTACTGGATCGGTCAGTTCATTGGACGTTATTTGGCAGTCTGGCCCATTCGACGATATCTGAAAACCCTCTGAGATTACTATGACAAGCAGAATACAACTGCAATTGATGAGAACCCAGCCATCTGCAGTGGTTGGACGCCGAGGGCTCCTAAGCTTTATAATACTGGCTTATGTGTTTCTGGCTCCAGCGCTCGCGCACGCCCATGGCGCGATGTCAAGTGATGAGTTGGGCCCACCTCTCTTCACGGCCGGACTCCTCGGTTTCGTCAGTTACTGGATCGTCATACTCTGGCCCTCCTCTCGTAAGAAAGACGATCCACAAGCTGGCGCGAACCCGCAAAATGGAGACGTCCCTCAGTCGCAGAGACACAGATCTAAATCGGCCTCTCGCGTAAAACGGAGGCCGTACTTGCGCGTCGTTGGGCCCGGCGAGCAGTGGCATAGCGATCAGCAAGCGAGGAGGAAAGCAAGCGATGGATAGGCGGTGGTTGATGATCTTTCTGACTCTGGCTTTGGTGGCAATGGTCAGTGTCTCTCAAGTCTTTGCGCACGGGGAAGCTGGCGACGAGCCGTTCCTCAAAAATCTGACGACGGCGTTCTACGACGTCTCAATAACGCCTACGGAAATTGAGGTTGGCCAATCAGTGACCGTCACCGGGACCGTGAAAATTCTGGAGACGTGGCCCTATACTTTACAGGACCCAGGTATGGCTGCTGTGGTGCCGGTCGTGCCCGGCCCGGTGTTCGCCTTGCAGGACCGGACCATTAACGGACTTTCTTCGATTGGTTCGTTTTTCGCTGAAAAAGGCGGCATTTATCAATTCAAGATGATGATGGTCGGGAAAGAACCTGGGCGTTGGCATGTACATCCTGGCCTTGCGGTCAAGGGAACTGGAACGCTCGTTGGTCCCGGCGAATGGGTCACGGTTCGTCCTGGGGCGAGGAAATTCGAGTTTCCTTTGACATTGTTGGGCGGTGAGACTATTGAACTCAACACCTATAGTGGGCAGTTCGTGTGGTGGTGGTCCTTTGTCGGCTTTTTGCTTGGAATGGCGTGGATGCTGTACTGGACCCTTACAAAACGGACAGTGACGAACCTCGCGGTGACGAGCCAACTCCCTCCGAATGATGATGCCCCGGATATTGGGCTTATCACGCCGCGCGATCATATGTGGATGAACATCATAGCCGGTCTGACCGTCATCCTACTCGTAGTAGGTTGGGCTTATGCAACGATGAAGCATCCTGTGCGCTGGGTGCAGCAAACGGATTGGATTTCGCCGCCCCCTATTTCTTCCGGTGAGAAAATGGCGGAAGTGCATGCCAATGGAGCCACCTATGACGATGCAACCGACACGCTCGTCATGAAACTCCAGGTCAAGAATACACTTGGCAGCGAGATCACGATCAAGCAGTTTATTATAGGAATGACGACCTTCGTAAATGGAGGGGAGCAAGAGCAGGCGAAAGCAGGACCACGTGATTTCGTTGGTCAGCTCACTGTCACTCCCAACGGTCCGATTGCGGCAGGTGAGACAAAAGAGCTGACGTTAAAGATCTCCAGCAAGATCCTCAGTGATGAACGTCTCATTCCTACGCGCGCCCCGCAGCAGTTTATTGCGGGAATTGTACGGTTTGAGAATGCGCAAGGCGGTCAGGAATTGGTAACGGTGCGTTCGGGTATCGTTCCTACTCAGTTCCGTGCGCAGTACCTTCCTTAGCCCATGATGAGGTGAGGGACTCTGTCTTTCCGCCTCATTATGGAAGTTTTGGAGCAAAGCAATGATACGAAGCCTCGCTTATTTCGCGAGTGTGCTTCTGGTTGGGATGATGCTGGGGAGCTGTTCAAAGGCGCCATTAAGTGAAGAGGAACTCCTCAAACTCTTAGCCGAGGCGGCACGGATCGGACCGTTCCAGTTTAAGCAACAAACCTGGCCCCTCATCGAGAACAAAAAGATTGTCTATTGTGGACCGATTGATGAGGTCCGAGAGGTGGGCTCCACCTCTCTTGTTCTCCTCAAGGTAGAAAAGACAGTTGCAGGAGTTCAACTTCCGTGGGAGTTGGAGACAAAAACGCCGTCTCCAGATTTTGCACAATCCCACAAAACCGGTGACCCTATATGTATAAAGGGAAATTTCGAGAGCTATATGGAGCGAGATAATAAGTATCGGGGATATATTAACGTTTCGTCATTAGAGAAACCGACGTCTTGAAAGGCGGCAAAAGAGCACATTCCTCTATAGGGATATCATGGCGTTCTCAGTCCAGAGCAGTAGGTTCCGATTTAGCGAAGAACTGCGCCAAGGAACTCTTGGCAAACGGGTCTTGATCACAGGCGCAGGCAAGGACGGAGGTCTCGGCCAAGCTTTTGCCCTGTCGGCTGGGCTCAACGGCGCCGCTGTGGTCGGGGTCCATTTCCATCGGAGTTACGTTGACGGCTTTGATCTGGTGCAGGCGCTGCGCAACGAGGGGGTTAATGCTTTCCCGGTGCAGGCTGACGTTACGAATATGGGAGATCTCTGGGCTACCCGCAGTTATGTCATTGAACAAATGGGCGGTCTGCCGCCGAATTTATTGATTTGTAACTCGGGTCTGACGGAGAAAGGCTATTCTTTTGGGAAGGCATTGCGCGAGATCGAGAACGAACCCCGCGCCATGCGGCGGGCGCGGGTGCGCCAGCACTTCATCGATAACCTGGAAGAATCACGGCTTGTTCTCGATACGAAAATTGACGGCTTCCTCGCTACGACCCACCTGTGGGCAGGTGAGGCCATCTATCATGAGGAACCTCTTCAACTTATCTACGTCTCGTCACGCCAGGCCATCGACCCCGGCGTATCAGTTCCAGGCTACGCGATCAGCAATTGGGCAGTGCTCCAGTTGCCGAAGGTGTTAACAGTTAATCTTGGTCGCAACGCGAACTTGGTGACTGCCTCATCAATTTTGCTGCCGTTCATCCGGACCAGCATGACGGATGAATATGCAGAGAATCCCAAGGTGTTCGGCCGTTGGCAACCTCGTATGCTAGAGACGCACGAAGCAGCCGAGGCGTTTATGCAACTGCTGACTCGTCCCCAAGAAGAACTTGACCAAGGCATGTTCGAACTGCTGGTGGAAGGAAGCGCCGAGCAGGCGCACGTCACCTGGAAAAAGGTGCACCTCGATCTCCGCGAAGCTTCTTTGGATTGGAGCGAGACTCACCCTCTGCAATTTTGAGATGTAAAGCGGAGCAAATCCCACCCTACGTAGGATAAGGAGAGCGGCCATGCTGGCCCAAGAGCGGTTGGAACAACTGAAGCGGCAGAAGACTCCGTATTCGACGGAAGAGTTAGATCGGCGAGGCTGGCAGCGCTATGAGGAGATTCGCACTGACTTAGAAGCGCAGCATTACGGTGAGTTTGTCATGATCGAAGTGGATAGTGGGGATTACTTTGTCGGGGCTACACCGCCGGCGGCTCTTCATCTTGCCGAGACGGTGCATCCTGACAAAGCATTCTGCTTGGTTCGCATTGGCTATAAGGCGGTGCGCAAGCTGAGAGTGCGATGATTTGGGGACGAGTCACCGAGGCCCTTGACCCTGTGGTTGAACTCGGACTCAAGCAGGGCGACGCGATTACGGCCATCCCGGCAGTCATCGATACAGGTTTTAGTGGGATGGTGTGTCTGGCCGAACGGTATCTGGAGCAAATAGCCTTAACGTTTCGGTTCATTGAGCGCTATGAGCTGGCCAATGGAGACGTGGTGGCGCAGGATGTATTTGAAGGTCACATTGTGTTTGACGGGCAGGAGCAGGAAGTAGAACTGATTGTGACTACTTCCCACGATACGCTTATCGGCGCCGCGCTCCTTAAGAACTACACGCTCACCATTGACTATCCGGGGCAGCAAGTCAGACTCACACGAAACCGCCGCCGGACACGACGCATTGCTTGAGTCTTGCTCCGCGCCCACCACAGAGCAGAGCAAATCCTAGCCTACTGTTCCAAGGAGAGCGAATATGGGAAGAATAAGAGTGTGGTATGACAAGGAGGGGGACTTCCTCGAAGTTATTTTTCGCGATGCGAAAGGCTACATGCGTGATTTGGGGGAGGACATATTCGAGAGAGTAGACGAGCAGGGGAAAGTCATCGGATTTGCCATTTTTAACTTTTCTAAAAGAGATCGGCAGGTCGTAGAAGTACCTTTGGAACTCTCCCTCTCGCAATCCTCTTAGGGTAAAGTAGACCCCTAAGGAGTAGGTCATGAAAAAAGACTCTTTGTCTACATTGCCCCTGTGGGATCAATTCCGTAAAGCCGCACAGGAGCGGCGGCGCAATCCAGAACGCCTCCTGACTGACTACATGCGGGAGCGCCTCGAAATTTGGGAAGATCAACGATTAGATGAAGAGATTCGACGCGACGCCCAACTCAGTAGCTATCGAGAAGAGGACGGGGTAGCCATCGTGCGCCAGCATCGGCGGGAGAAGAGGGAACGGCGTGCCGCCTCGTAAGGAACGGATCGCTGTTATTGCTCACCCCATGCCTGAAGAAATTCCACACTATTCTGCATCTCCGCCGCTGATTTCGTATTAATAAGCTTTAGCAACCGGCGCATCTGTTCTCCCACAGAATAACGCTGTTGAGAAGAAAGAATCATCCCTGCATGAGATTTGTCCTGAGCAAGTAAGCTAAGGTGAAGACGATAGAAGTCAGCTACATTACAGGTATACAGCACCCGCCCCTGAGCAGTGGCGTAATCGATGTGCTCGGCATCGTCCCGCTCAATCATTCCCTCCTCAAATGCAGTGACGACGTCCACTCCACGCGCCCGGAGGGCGCGCACTAGCGCTCGATCCATGGAATCCTCATCTATGTACAAATGAATTGTCGCCATGTGTTATTGGCGAGTCGGGGAGTGTTGCTGTCTGAGCGACGTAGCCTCTGTCTCTTCGGTTGCCATATCTGTTTCTATTTCATCACGATTGGCGTGGTAATAAGCTAGGGCGGCATACACCTGTGCCAGGGTTATATGCCCAACCCGATCGCCAATCTCCTCTGGGTTGAGCCCCAGCTTGTACCAGCCAACAATGCGCCTGACCGTAACACCTGTACCAGCGATACGAGGTCGTCCACTACGTATTTCAGGTGAACGGATGATTAAGCTGCCAATATCGGTGACCGTATGCATAAGCTAGCGCCTTTCTGAGAAAGTAAAGATACGAAAAAATCTGAACCCAGACAATGAGGAGAAAGTTTCCGCGGTACGGTTGGAAAACTCGGGCAATCAGTCATCTCAGACCTCCCGTCGTTCGGGTAATTCTCCCAGCAACACCCTCTCCTATTACAAGTCCACCGTGTCAAATTCTCTAATCGAGTGTTTGAAGAAAGCGACAAGATAGTAAAGTGCGTGAATGGATGGCTGAACTTCCTTATCGTCCTCTCTGCGTTCCCTATTCTGGCGTTCGAAAGGTTTAATTTTTTGGACATTGCTAATGTTTATTACCTGTGATTCTGTTGCTCCATGCAGGAAATAATGGAAGAAAATTGGAGAGCTGTCCAAAGCGATATCGATACTTGTAAGGTATGCCGGTCTGAAAATCTCTTTGAGCGGGTCAATCATCTGCCAGGACGTCCTTGTAATCCTGGCCACCGTGGACGGCTTTTATTTATCTCGGAGGCTCCACCTGTTTTGGGTGGGTTCTGGAAGGAAGAAATAGAGGACGATTTGCGCAAGAATCTGCTCACACTGCTGAAGAAAACTGGCTTTGAGTTCCCTGTTGATGTTTATAGCCAAAAAGCGCTAGAGACCTTTCTTTGGCACGGGTTCTTTCTCGTGCAGACCTTGAAATGGCCATTTGCGCAGGGGAAAAGAAAAAAAAGACCGAGCTTCAATGATCTTGGTCCTGCCCAGCAACGTGGATTGATTGAACATTCAGTCGATGCGCATTTATGGCGCGAACTAGACCTCATTGCTCCCAGTGGTATTCTCGCATTAGGCAAAGCCGCATGGTGCGCTTGCGTGAAACTATCCCAACGGCCTTTGCCCTCGCAGAAAGGAAGCTTTGAAACGCTCGTTGAGAGAAGAGAAGACTATCAGTTAATGCATCCTAATGGCTTAATCCCTTTAAACGTCACTTATCTAGCAGTAAAGAGAAACATGAATCAGCAGGCGCGTGCACGAGCAATTGAGGAAGTCCTTAAACGCTTTTTGGAGCGAACAAGGACCGATGTGATTTAGAAAAAATTCTCACAGTGCTAGTAAAGCTGTCAACATTTCTTTAGCGTAACATTTTCTCAATAGTACTGTACCCTCTCCCTTGTCCTTTGCCCCGGTAATTCCTCCTTTTTCAAAAATTATAGCGGAAGAATGTCACAGTCAGTGAGACCGGACTCTACGGAACCTCCAAGCAGCCGATAATCTGTTCGGCGACCTCTAGCGCTTGCAGACCGTCGTGGCCGCTCACAATCGGTTCGCTGCGCTCGCGCACGGAACGCAGAAAGGCGCGGATTTCTTCTTCCAGCGCGTCTTCGCCACTGACTTCGCGTTCCTCAAAAGTGATATTAGGCAAGCTGCCTGCCGGCGGAGCGGGGTCGCGCCGGCAGATGCGAATCCGATGCTCGCCGTAATCCACTACAATGTACGTGTCTGGTTGGAAGAGCCGCATCTTGCGCTCTCGTTTGAGCGCCACGCGACTAGCGGTGATATTGGCGATGCAGCCTGAAGCAAAACGTAATCTGGCGTTGGCGATATCAGGCTCTTTGGTCAGCACTGGGACCCCAAACGCTTCCATGGATGTCACTGACGAACGCACTAGACTCAAAATGACGTCGAGATCATGAATCATCAGGTCCCGTACGACATCAACGTCTGTGCCACGTTCCACAAACGGAGCCACTCGCTGGCACTCAATGAAACGCGGCGCTGTGAGCACGCCTCCGAGTGAACGGAGCGCCGGGTTAAACCGTTCGAGATGACCCACCTGGAGAATCCGGTTATGCTGCGCCGCCGCTTCAACCAGCTCACGTCCTTCAGCTCCGGTTGCCGTGAGGGGTTTCTCTACTAAAGCATCGACACCATGCTGGAGGAAATCGAGCGCAACGGCATGATGAAACTGCGTTGGTACAGCGATGCTCACGCAGTCAACTTGGTCAAGTAATTCGTGATAATCCACAAAAGCGTGCGTGTGGCATTCCTCGGCGATCGCGGTTGCGCGCGCATGATCCACATCGACCACGCCGACAAGCGTGACATCAGGCAGCGCGGCATATTTCTGTGCGTGGAAGCGGCCTAAGTAGCCGACTCCGACCACTCCCGCGCGTAAGGGCGAAGGTTCACTCATACTTTCGCAATGACTTCTTCCGCGAAATTCTCCATCTTCGGGTAGAGATCGGTGTCATACCGGGAGCGGGGCAGAAACCCCGGAGCAAAGGTCATAAGCCGATGCACGCCGGCCTCGGCAAAGCGCTTCGCCGTGTCGAGATT